>JAAUTG010000264.1 GCA_012031785.1 Saprospiraceae bacterium
ACCGTCTCTTTGCAGTTAAGTCTCTAATCTGCAAACGAGCAATTTCTAAGGTGTGAGCGGGATTGAGTGGATTGAAGACAATGATTTCATCAATTCGATTGATAAATTCTGGTCGAAAATGATTTTCGATGGCTTTCTTGTATATAGCTTGCTCGACGTTACCTGTGCCAAGATTAATGTTTCGGTCAATCTCTGTTGCGCCAATATTGGAAGTCATAATGACAATAAAATTGGAAAAACTCACCACCCTTCCTAAGCTATCTGTCAAGCGTGCATCATCTAGCACTTGCAATAACAAATCGCGGACAGCAGGATGCGCTTTTTCTATTTCATCCAGTAGAATCACTCCAAAAGTATGATAGCGAACTTTTTGAATTAACACGCCTTCTGGATTGGACTCAGTTCCGATTAAACGATGAACAGCATAATCATCAATATATTCGTTCATGTCTAGTCGTATCAGATGCGACTCATCGCCAAGCAAATAGCGACAAAGCACCTTAGCCGCTTGCGTTTTTCCTACGCCCGTCGGACCGATAAAAAGGTAAGAGGAAAGCGGTTTAGTGCTGTCAGTAAGCCTTGCTTTGATGAGATGCACAGCGTTGGAAATGCTTTTCACTGCCAATGACTGTCCCACTAAATGCGCACTAAGTTCATTTTCTACTTCGTTTTCTTTGAACGATTGCCCATTTTCAAACACATGTTCCTGTAGCCCGGAAGTCGCTTTAAATTCTGAGCGCACTTCGGGTAAATCAATTAGGCTGCCTTTGTACTTAACTGCCAACTGCGTCATTAATTTCATCACCCCACCTGGCAACGCCATATTGTTGAAGTACATTCGGTGGATGTTGAATAGCATGGTGATTGCCTGAACACTAAATTGACACTGGTTAGTATTTTCTACTTCTCGCCGTTGGTGTAGCACCATTTTGATTGCCGTAGCAGCATCAGGCGGCTGTACTCTAAATACCTGAAAAAGGTCTGCGAACCTTCTGTTTTTTTCTTGTATTTTTTTCCATTCTTTAGGCGTCGCTATCAACGTGACTTGAATACTTCTTTCTTCAATATACGTCTTCAACACGTCGCTCAAAGTCATGTTATTTTGAGAAGACTTGCCAATTTGAAGCAATGCGATGGGATTATCAATAAAAATACTGTGGGCTGTTTTAGCATCAGGATAAGGAGATTTTGCAAAATTGAGGATGGCTTCAAATCGTTTTTGCCAATGCCCCACCACACTCATGCCCGCTATGATTCTGTTAGGGTTGATATACCAAAATTGCTGCTTTTCATTAGGGTTGACTGTTTCTTCCGCCTCAGCAAGATAGCGCGCCACACACTCGTTAATCAAAGTATGCCGCCCAACACCAACTTCTCCCACCAGCACCAACCCATTCACCTGTTTAGGTTCGATTAGTAAGGAAAACAGTTGAGCTACTTCTGCATCACGTAAATAGGCGCGTTTTAGTCCAGAGGGATATAGTTCGTTCAAGCAGTAACCTACTTTTTCAATTTCAAATTCGCCAGAGAAATTAACTTCTGGTGAAAAAATATTGAAAAAGAACTTTTCATCCTGTTCTTCAAACTTATACTTATCGTAAGTAAGTTGAATTTTAATGCTGACTATGCTGACAAATTCTTTTCGGGTACTAAGGTATTTTTCCGCGTCAAAAGGCTCGTCTTTGTTCGATTTGGATTGGTCGTTCTTTAAGTTTCGCATCAGCAGACGCACGGTTTCCCGAATTTCTTCCTCTAGTTCAGGTAATGTACTGCTTTTTGAAATAAACATATAGTTTTGAAGCGATGGAAGATGCACGAACTGATACCCTTGTAACTCAAATAAAGCTGCACCAATCATGCCTTGCACTGAATAGTTGCCCAACCTGAAGGAGAGCGTGAAGAAACGGTACTCCATTTTAGGGCGGAACAGTAGCCACAATAGTTCCTCCTGATTTTTTTGATGGAATGTAGTGTGTTTGAGTTGAGATTGAAGTTCCTTTTTGTACTGGTTTAAACAAGTTTCGTATTTTCCTGATACCGCAAAGGGGGTACTCAAAAAAAGGGGTCGAATGTAAAAATATTTTTGATTCGCAATTTTTACCTCTTTCACTAAAGTTGGAACTTCGAGGGTAATAGCTGACATCTGTGCTTTTGTTTAGAAGAACGAAGGTAAGGAAGTTTGATGTAAAACAGAAGCTAATGAGTGATTACTTTTCTGCAAGTAAAAAAGTGAAGATGAATGGGTGCTCCGAAATATTAGGACGTGTAAATTTTTATTTATTGCCTCAATCCATAAACGTCTCGTTATTAATGAATTAAATCTTAATCTCTTGGTAGTTATTAACCAATTCAAGCGTCCAACTAGGCGTTACGCCCAAGTTATCCCAAGCAAGTGGCTGATGTGTTAGTACCAATACCGCAGCTTTACTCGGTAATTGTGCCCAAAGTTGCTGTGTCGTCGTTGCGTCCAAAGTTAAAAAGGCATCATCCAAAATGAAGAAAGGCTTTTTGGTGAGTATAGCCCTTAACCAAGCTAGTAGCAGTCGTTGGCTAGCCGATAAACTTCCAGCCTCTCTTAAAGGAGTTTCAAAACTTAAAGTTTTTAATTGCGGGAATAAGGCTTGCCAGTGTTGGAATAATTTTTGGGCTTTTTCTTTGTGGCGAGGGCTGTATGTAATAGCGTTGCCAATCGTTTTGCCGTATAGGGGGAAAGCACTGGATACAAAAGTAAATTGCTGACGTGCTGATTTAGGATGCAACGTCTCGAAGCTATGTCCCCCTAAGTAAATTTTCCCGCTAGACGGGGCGTACAGTCCTGCAATTAATTTGGTAATGGCAGTTTTACCTGTACCTGATTCTCCAACAACTACGCCAATTTGGTTTGATTTTAAGGTAAAGCTGAGTTCCTTAACTACTGTGTTTGTACCAAATTGTAAACTCACTTGGTCAAATATTAAGGTAGGGCGTGCTATGTCTCGTTCGAGGTTGGTGTAGGGGGCTTCTAAAGGTAATTGAAATAGCTTTTCCAGCTTTTGAAGTGCAATTTTACCTTTTTTCCAAACTAACCCTACACGCAATACGCGCGTCAGGATGCCACGTAAATAAATGAGAATCAGGACAACTGCGAAAATTTTTTCGGGATAAAATTCATAGCCTATGCCTTTCCAATAAAAAATACAACCAAAAGCAACTACCAACATCGAGTACAAGAAAAAAGGAATGATGGCATCCAACAGCGCTGCCCAGTGGTGGTAGGACAAACCTAAAGATTTGATAATATTGGCACGTTTATCAAAACGATTAAGTTCGGGTGTTTCTTTGTTGAAGGCTTTGAGGGATAGAATGTTGAGTAATCGTACATTAATAAAAGACAGCAAAGCTGAGCGTTCGTCGCGCCTTTCGATTTCTAAGCGTTCGATTTGTTGATTAATAAACCAAACCACTACGCCCAAGAGGGCTAAGGTAAATACCATCAACACACCTAAACGACGATCTAGCCAAAAAATAAGTCCTACGCCCATGGTGACGAGCATTACATCTGCCACAAACTGTAAGATGCCTTTAGATAAAAATTGTTGCACGCTGCTCAAATCTCCACTAAATCGCAACAAATATCTACCGATGCCACGCTCTTCGTATTGCTTGATATCCATGCGCAATTGATGGCGAAAAAGTTTGTCGCGCAGCCAGTATAGAAAAGTCTCTATCAATTTTCCTCGTTGTTGCTTCTTCAAATAGTCGGATATTGCTTTAACCATAATTACCATTATCAACAGCAGCAACCAATTGAAAAAAGAATGACTCCAAGGAATGCCAGATTGTTCGAGCAATCGCCCACGTGCAGATTGGTAGCCAAACAGAACGGAATAAGTTTGAGCAATAATTAATGGAATGAATAAAGTGGTAAGGTTAGAAAAGAAATCTAAACTCAGGACTGTAATCGCCAAACGACGGTGCTGACTGAAAAAAGTATAAATAATGCGCTTGGCAGTAGTCATAGTTATCAATTAGTAAGTTACGAGTTTATGGTTTGATAATGAGCAGGCTACCCTTTACTAATCTAGTTTTAAAGGTACTAGGTAAAAAATTAGTCTTTGGCGTTCTTTGAAGAAAACCAAAGACCAATCAATCTTTTACACGTTAATCATCTATCACGTTTAAACTTAATTCCCTTGTTCTTCAATTGACTATTTGCCGCTTACTACTCGCCTAAAATGCAAGTGTTTTGAAAAGTCAAAAAGCAAACAAGCATTAGCAAACAGTTTAGCATGTCTTACTTAGCTACCACCAATTTAGCATTTGCAAGTTGATGGTCAGCGTATAGGATTGAAATAGCATAAACACCATTTGGTAATTGAGCTACATTCAATTGGTGCTGAACATCTGTATTTATTTCGCGGATAACTACTTTGCCCAAATAATCCATCACCATGATTTGCGCGCCAATAGCTTGCAATTGCAACGTAGCGACTTCTCCAGATACTGGATTCGGTGCTACTACAAAATCGTTGTTTGCCAAACTTGCAGCTCCAGACGTGCTAGAACGCGGTGTACTAAACTGCACGTCGCTACCATAAGGCGAACAACTTGCCTTTACGCGCCATACGTACTCCCTGCCTGGCTGAAGTCCAGTGATGGTCGTTTGCGTGTTAGTGGTCGTGCCTGCGGTAATGTAGCTAGTGGCTGTTTCTAAACGATACTGCACAATGTAGTTTGTTGCGTCAAATTGTGCTTCCCAACTCACGTTTGCACTGGTTGGAAACACTGCGTCTGTATTGGTGTTTGAAGGTGCAGAGCAAGATGTGCTGCCGCCGCCGCCACCACCACCACCACCATTCGTGGAGCCTGTCGTGAATTCTGTGACGCTAGAGTAATCAGAACAACTTGCTGTCACGCGCCAAGTGTAAAGTGTGTTTGGCTGTAATCCTGTCAAAGTTAAAGAAGTACCGTTTGTAGTACCTCCATTCAACCAAGCACCTGTGCTGCCCGGTCTGTACTGAACCGTGTAGTTCAAAGCACCTTCAATGGCTGACCAACTCAACTGCACGCTAGTGGTGGAAAGCCCGCTAGATGTAAGATTCGATGGTTGAGAGCAAGAAACGTTACCCCCTACACCGCCGCCAGTGTTAAATTTAGCAAAGCTGGAGTAAGTTGAACAACTTGCTTTCACGCGCCAAGAATATACTGTGTTTGGCTGCAACCCCGTCAAAACTAAGCTGGTGGTCATTGTTCTTGGAGCAGTTGTCCATCTGCCACTTTCTCCAATTCGATACTGTACTGTATAATTTCGCGCGCCACTGATAGCTGACCAACTTAATTCTACACTGTTTGTAGAAATTACATTGGAATTAAGATTCGATGGCTGAGAGCAGCCCTGTGCATGAAGGTTTTGAGAGAACATCAGTGCCAGTAAAATTAGCCCTACTGCACTGAATCCATTTCGTAATTGAGTTGAAATAAATGTTGTCATAACTGAAAATATGTTTTTAATTAAAAAAAACTACTGTTTCAATATGACACACTTCTCTAAACGTTACTGCGTGTGGACATATATTTTTTAGAAATCTTTTCGGGCTGTGCCAAATGCTAGGTTAAAGAGAAAATAATTTGATGCTTTGCTAAACTCACTCCAACAATATGAACTCGTACACTGAAATAACTACAAAAGTACGTGAAAAGGTATGCAAATAGTCAGTTTACCGGCAGCGCCACCTCAAAAATCGTTCCTCCTTGTAATTGACTTTTTGACTTGAATAGCTCCTTTGTTGAGCTTTACCAATTCATTCACCAGCACTAAGCCTAATCCTGTGCCAGCCTCGCCATTCGTGCCTTTCTTGCTCTTGGATTTTTTCAACTGAAAAAGCGTGTTTAATTCTTCTTCCTCCATGCCAATACCAGTGTCCGCAATTTGTAAGACGACTTTATCCTCTTGCAGAAGGCTACTTACTTTGACTTGTCCTTGTACTGGCGTGAATTTGATGGCGTTGTCCACCAAGTTGCGCATAATAGTCGTGAAGGCGTTAGCATCGGCAAACACTTCGGCATCTTCGGAAAGGTGGAATTGTAGGTCAATTCCTTTTTGGGCGGCTATGGTTTGGAATTGTTCGTAAATCTCCTGTGTGGCTTGCGCAACGTTGATTGGCACGGGGTGGTAAGGCAACACGTTGCGTTGTTGCAATGCCCAGTTGAGTAGATTATCCAAGAGGGTGTTTAGTGAAAAAGCCGCTTGCTCTAAGGTTTGGCTTAATTTACCAAGTGTCTCAAAGTCTTGTTTTTTCAGCAGGTAGTCTATCTTTTTTCCAATGCCCCGAAAGGCTAAAGAGGGTTTGCGTAAGTCGTGCCCGATGATGGCAAACAGGCGGTCTTTGGTGGCGTTTAAGGCTTCTAATTCTGCTTTTTGAGCGATGATGAGTTGATTCGCTTTGGTTTTGTTTCGGTAGTTTTGGTAAATAAAAAAGGCGAGCAATGCCAATAAACTCAATCCACCCATCAAGCCGTATTGGATAAGGCGTTGACGCTGGAGTTCCGCTTGGTAAAGCAGTTCGGTTTCTTTTTCTCTTGGTCGAATTCGTACTGCATCGCTATCCGTGTCGTGGCTTTGGTCGTTTCTTCATTAAACAAGGAATCCTTGAGGCTCATT
>JAAUTG010000265.1 GCA_012031785.1 Saprospiraceae bacterium
ATCTTAAAAGTAAAGTTTTGCATGCACAAAAGTTGTTTGTTAATAAAATTAGCTGAAAATTTATTTTCAGCCGTGAAGGTATTGAAAAAATAATCTAAAAGTCAATGCCTTGAAGTAGAAAATATAAAACAAAGGTAGTTTATACCAGATAATAAATTGATAATGAAATAATTAAAGAATCGTCATTTAAAAATAATTTTTGTAAAATTCTATTGGTTCTTTGGTAAGTTGGGGTTTGGTCGTGTATCCATGTAGTTTACTGTGTAGAACCTAGCAAGTTGGAAGCATATTCAACAACTCGCCTACCAAAAAAACACCTCCAAGACCAATCCGCCCAACCCACTAAAGACCAACGCCCTTAAAGGGGTTGCTGCAAGCTACTAAGGTACTCCACTAAATCAATCAATTCCGTTTCGGTCATTGCGGTTTGAAGATTGGCAGTCATTAAGGATTGTTCCATAGCTTCCTTAGTGACGATTTGGTTTTGCGCAATCGTTTGGGCAAGTCCGCCCATCGTGCGCAAAGTCAGTTCGCTTTCGGTTTGGCTAATAATGTAGCCACTATATACATTGGCATCCTTCGTTTTAATCAAGTAGCCTTCGTAGCCGAAGTTAATGCCTGCACTTGGGTAAAAAATAGCTTCATAAAGTGCGCGTTTGGCTAGTTTAGAACCAATTTCGGAAAGACTTGGACCAAATTCTACGCCTTCGCCATGCACCTGATGGCAACTTTCGCAATAGGTTTTGAATACGTAACGTCCAGTGCCAGCATTTCCAGTTTTATTCACTAATTCATTGACAGTAAGGGTATTGCCATCTTTTCCTTTTGCTGCCTGTAGGGCTTTTATACCGCTTGCCTTCACGGATGGATCCCAACAACTTGCTAATTTTAAGGCAACGGCAGTTTGCAGCGCAGGTTCTATCTTTCCACTATCCAACAGTTTAGCTAGTTCAAATTGTCCTTTCCACGAGTTGGCGATACTAGTAGCTGCCGTTTGGCGAACCGATAGTGGTAACTGGGTTTCTTTCATTACATCCTGCAAAAAGCTACTGCTAAAGTCAGTTTCCACTTGTCCTAAAAACGGCAAAAAAGTATTTTTGTCGGCTGGCGAAAGGGTATTAAATAGCTTAGTAACCGTTTTGGGGCTAGTGGTAGTAATCAAGACTTCCACTGCTTCGCGGCGCAGGGCATTATCTTTGCTTTGAAGCACCATATCGAGCAATTGTGGAGCTTGCGTGTTGAGTTTCATACTTTTGACAGCATCCAACCAAGCGGGCGTTCCAGCAATAGTGGGTAAAATTTTCTCTACTGTGGCGCGTGCCAATGGAGATTGCTGATAATAATTAGGGCTTAAACTACCGAGAGTATAGGCGTTTAAGTGTTGCTGTTGCGGATGATTGCCTACTAATAGTGGAGCAAGATACGGGTCTTTGTTGACTTTAGGCTGAAAATGTAGCGCACGGAACAAACGCGCTATTTCCTTTTCTGTGATTTGTTCACTTTTCAAGGCTTCTGATAAGAGGGGAATGGTGGCAGGAGTGCGTATTCTCCATACGATATTTAAGTTAGCTGGTGTTTTCCAGTTATCACCGACTGTTTTCTGCCAAACCTTGAAATAGGCTTCAGCGTGAAGGTCTGCACCAATCCCTAACGCTTCCAAATACCAACGGTCTTTGCCATCATATTGCGTGGCAAGCGTCGTCCAAAGTTGTGCGGCAGCATCACCATCTTGGTAGCGCAGCGCCAGTGCTACTTCTCGCCGAATGGCTGGATTTGAATGGTTAACCACTTGAGCGAGGTATTTCAATAAATTGGGTTCATCTAAGTATTGTGCTGCTCGAATAGCTGCCAGTTGCAGATTGGTATCTTTGTCTTGAAGTGCTGTTTGGATGTAATCAGGTGATAGCCTCGCCAACAACCAAAATGCTCGAGCGCGCAGGTGTGGTTTACCATTTTCATAAAGTGCGAGTAGTTCTTTTTCTGCTTTTTTCCCTGCTTGATGCAAAGCAGTCCAAGCCAAAAACCGAGTGGCGAGGTTCGGACTTTGCAGGGCTTTGACTGCATCAATAGGCGTAGAAACGTCAAATGTGGGGACTTGATGTTGTTTGGTGTTAGGTGCTATTCTGTAAATTCTACCACGAGCGGGATCACCCATTTTGTGTCCACCCACGCCTGGATCGTACCAGTCAGCGATAAAAATAGAGCCATCCGGAGCAATACCCACATCGGAGGGTCTGAACCATTTGTCTTTACTTTGTAGGATGTTTTGTATTTTGGCGGTGTAGCCTGCGCCATCCGCTTGAGCAATGTAGCTGCGCACCACTTGATGCCCAGGTTCGCAGTGTATCATCTGGTTGTGAAAAATGTCAGGGAGTAAATCACCTTCATAAATGACGATACCAGTTGGAGAACCAGAGCCAGTTTGCAGCAAATTCGGAACTACACCTGGGTCATTCAAATGCCAATGGCGCAATGGAATAGAATCGTGCATTCCGATTCTGCGCGTTCGCCAACCTGCACCTGTCATTTCGTCAGTGAACCCGTAATTACCATACTGCATCACGTAATTAATGCGCGTACCGCGATTACCGTCGTCGTCATTATCAGATTGCCAAAGTGTACAGTAGCTGTCGGCTGCTAGTTCAAATGGATTTCTAAAATTATGTCCTAACACTTCTAACTTGCTGCCGTCTTGTTCAAAACGGAGTGCTAAACCCTGCCGATACACGCCATCGTTGGTATTAATGGGCCTACCCAAACGGTCTAAAATAGGATTGCCAAGTTGGTCTGTTAGTTGTTTACCTTCGTTTCCCATGTTAAAATAAAGCCTTCCATCTGCGCCAAACGTGATGGCATGAACGCCGTGGTCGTGTTGGTCTCCGCTCATATTGGAAAACAGCACTTCTTGTTTATCGGGTATATCATCGCCGTTTTCATCCGTAAAGACTAGTATTTGAGGGCTGTGAGAAATATATACCTTATTTCCAAGCACTGCTATACCGAGCGCAGAATTAATATTTTCGCCTTCGTAAAAGACTTTCTTTGAGTCTGCTTTACCATCCCCATTAGTATCTTCCAAAATTAAAATACGGTCACCTGTTGGACGATAAGGATTATCAGGATTGTGCTGGTTGCGATAGTTCTGACCTTCAATCATCCAAACGCGCCCTTTTGCGTCAATATCTATGTTAGTAGGATTGCTAATCATCGGTTCGCTGGCGAAAAGCTCCACCTGCAACCCTGTGCTGACAGTCATGCTGGCAAGGGCATTTTCAGGAAGACGCTGTTGTTCTTCTGTGAGCGCGTTAAAATCCACGCTACTGGGCTGTTGTTGGCAGGCAAAAAGCAACCAAAAGGATACAAAGATTAAAGTTAGATTTTTCATTCGTTATGTTATTAATGCAAAGAAAAATAGAAAATTCCAAAAAAATATATTGAATAGTTGGCAAAGTTAAACAGAAAATATATTTTTACTATCTAAAAAAATAGTTACTTGATGTTAAACAGGCAAATAAACTTTAAAAACGTTTCCTTTTTTGCGCTACTGTTCTTATTGGATTTAGTATTCACCCCTCTAGCCAGCGCGCAATCGAACTATGTAGAAACCATACCTGGCGCTGGAGTGTCTTTTGAGATGATTTTTGTAAAGGGTGGTACTTCGAATATGGGACTTTCCCCAGATGATGAGCTTTACGAACCTGCCGAAGGACCGACAACAAAAGCGAAAGTGACAAATTTTTGGATGGGGAAGTACGAAGTAACTTACGATGAATACGTTATCTTTCAGTACAAGGCTAAAGATACTGAAACTTCCAACCTAAAGGCTTCTGATTTCCAAGTGGATGCGATTTCCAGACCCACACCGCCCTATGAAGATATGGCATTTGGTATGGGAACAGTAGGTGGGTTTCCAGCCGTAAGCATGACTCAACAAGCTGCACTGCGCTACTGTCAATGGTTGTACTTAAAAACAGGCAATTTTTATCGCTTACCCACAGAAGCAGAGTGGGAATATGCGTGTCGTGCAGGGCAGCAAGATGCACAACCCGCAGAACTGGAAACGGCAGCTTGGTATTTTGACAACAGTTTTGAGAAATTTCAAAAGGTGGGGCAAAAAGCAGCTAACGCTTGGGGCTTTCACGATATGCTCGGCAATGTAGCGGAATGGACATTGGATAAATATGTAGAAGATTACCATGAGCAATTCCCCGAACCTACGGCTGGGGTATGGGTGAAGCCTGAACTAAAGTATCCACACACTACGCGAGGCGGTTCTTTTGATGATGATGCAGCAGATTGTCACTGCGCAGCACGCCTAAAGTCCACTCCACTTTGGCAACGCCGCGACCCACAAATTCCAAAAAGCAAATGGTGGAACACGAATGCTGCCTTCGTTGGATTTCGGTTGGTGCGTCCAGAACACCAACCCAGTCATGCAGAAATTATAGCATTTTTTGAGGAAGCAATAAGAGATTGACATTCAGCGCACCAGTTGTGAGACTTCCGAAGTCTTGAATACTTCGGAAGTCTTAAAACATGAGTACCGCAAAAACACTAAGATTGTAATGAACCTTAGAACGAGCTAGTTACTTTTTAGCCACCTTTATTCCTATTTCTACTTCATTCGCCAAGTCCACTTTTTCACCCTCTATTTCGTTAGCTGAAATCACTAAATCATCCGCCAACACCTCGCTTTTGATGTAATCGGAAAAATGAGCAATCGCTGAGGCAATCGCTTCGTGTTGTTGCAAGGTCACGACAATTCGGTCAGTGACCTCAAAATCTGAATTTTTGCGAATATTCTGAATCCTATTCACAATCTCCCGCGCCATACCTTCCGCTTCCAATATCGAGGTAATGTTGATGTCCAAAGCAACGGTCAGCGCACCGTCATTGGCAACCAACAAACCTGGAATATCCTCTGCTGCAATTTCGAAGTCCTCCAGAATCAAATCAAATGTTTCGTCTTCGGTCACCAATTGATAGTTACCTGTTTTTTCCAGTGCTGCGATATCAGCTTGTGAAAAATCGCCAATCACTTGGCTGGCAGTTTTCATGTGTTTGCCCAAACGTTTACCCAATGTTTTAAAATTAGGCTTAATTTTCTTTTTGATAACGCCAGAAGTATCGCTTAGATACTCGATTTCTTTTACGTTGACTTCGGCAAGAATAAGGTCTTTCACGTCTTCGACTTGGGCTTTAAAACGCTCGTCCAAGATGGGTAACATCACTTTTTGCAAAGGTTGACGCACGCGAATTTTCTCTTTTTTGCGCAAAGAAAGCACCAACGAAGAAATACGCTGCGCATAGTCCATAGAAGCCTCGCGGTCTTTGTTGATGTCGTTTAGACTTTGTGGCTTAGGGAAACTCGCCAAATGCACAGAAATATGCTTTTCCTTCTTTGTTACATCGTTCAGGTTCTGATATAACCAATCAGAAAAGAATGGTGCGATTGGAGCCATCAATTTACTGATGGTAATCAAGCACTTGTATAAAGTTTGGTAAGCCGATAATTTATCCGCCGTATAATCGCCTTTCCAAAAGCGACGACGACACAAACGCACATACCAGTTGCTCAATTGGTCAATCACGAAATCTTGAATCTTACGTGCAGCAGCCGTACATTCGTATGCTTTGTAATCCTCGTTCACCTCTTGCATCAGGGTGTAGAGTTTGGAAATAATCCACTGATCAATCTCTGGTCGTTCTGCCATCGAAATATCAGCTTCGCGGTACTTGAATGTATCAATATTGGCATACAAGGCAAAGAAAGAATAGGTATTGTAAAGCGTGCCAAAGAACTTGTTACGAACTTCTTCGATACCTTTTAAGTCGAATTTTAAGTTGTCCCAAGGGTTCGCGTTGCTCATCATGTACCAGCGCGTAGCATCTGCACCGTAGGTTTTCAGCGTCGTAAACGGGTCAACCACGTTGCCCTTGCTCTTCGACATTTTTTCGCCATTCGCATCCAACACTAAGCCGTTGGAAACGACATTTTTAAAAGCCACGCTATCGAACACCATTGTCGCAACCGCGTGAAGCGTGTAGAACCAACCCCGCGTTTGGTCAACGCCTTCCGCAATAAAGTCAGCAGGAAAGTTTTGTTTAAAATCTTCCTGATTTTCAAAAGGATAGTGCCATTGCGCATAAGGCATAGAACCCGAATCGAACCAAACGTCAATCAAATCCAGCTCGCGCTTCATGGGTTTACCAGTAGCACTCACCAAAATAATTTCATCAATATACGGACGATGCAAGTCCTTTGGAATGGATTGGTTTAGACCCAATTGCTTATTGGATTTGTCTATTTCAGCCTGTAATTCTTCCAACGAACCAATACAAATTTCCTCGTAGGTTTGCCCTTCCCCGTCGGTTTGAGTTCTCCAAATGGGTAGCGGAATCCCCCAATAGCGCGAGCGCGACAAATTCCAGTCTTGCACATTATCCAACCAATTACCAAAACGCCCTTCTCCCGTTGATTTTGGTTTCCAGTTGATGGTTTGATTTAATTTGCTCATGCGCTCTTTCACTTTGGACGCGCTAATGAACCAACTGTCCAACGGATAGTACAACACTGGTTTATCCGTCCGCCAGCAATGCGGATAGTTGTGCTCGTA
>JAAUTG010000266.1 GCA_012031785.1 Saprospiraceae bacterium
CGATAGCAGCAAAGAATTACAACCCTTTGTATAATTATGATAATTTTCTATTTCAAGAGATATAGCCTATAAAAAAATGCTATTTGTAAAAAGGCAAGCGACTTATAGCTGGTTATCGTGGAATTATCCAGACCATAGAACCCAACAGATGTTGAAGCAATCAAAAAAACTTAATAACTGATGTTGTGCAATTTCATATTCGCATCTGCTTATTTGCTTTTAAAAGGTTGGTCGGGCTTAGTCGGTAGCAAACAAATTAAAGTTGCTCAAAATAAGCGTATTTAGGCAAAAAGCAGATTGGATAATATGAGTTGACAACTAATTCAATCTTTTTTTAGGATATATAAAAGAAGCAGCCCTCAAGCTGCTTCTGTCATTCATAACCCATTTACTATCAAGCAAAAAACTTACGCCAAATGATTATTGGAATAGTGGTTACACGAAATGAATACAAATTATAGTTTGACCACAGATTTTGTTAATTGTCGCTGACCTGCACCTGATATACGACAGTAGTAATTTCCATCCGGGAAACCTAACATGTTGAGTGTCAAAGTGTGTGAACCTGCCTGTAAATATTTGTTTATCATCACTTTAATTTCTGCACCATTGGCATCAAATAAGCTCAATCGGATAAGCTCGTTGCCACATTCAAAAGAAATGGTTGTGTTTTCATGGAAAGGATTGGGTGAAATTTCCATTTGAAAGGTCTCATCGCGCCGCAGTTGCTGCGTAGAAGTAGGCGTTGCGGCACAGTCTATCAAAGGCATATATTGAAACCCGTTGAAGAGCAATTGTTTTACATCGGCTTCTTTCATGCCCATCCAGTCCATCAACACGGAACCATAGACATTTCTGAAATCATATTGCATCGGTATTGCTTCTTGCGAACGCAATTGTGCTGGTATTTCGGGAGTGTCCCCAATCACGCCACCACTTACGCAAGGTCCGAACATAAGCATAGGTGCGGCAGTGCCGTGGTCGCTTCCAAAACTGGCATTTTCTTTGATTTGTCTGCCAAATTCCGAAAAGGTCATTGCTAGTACGCGCTGTTCCATTCCTTGATTGCGTAGGTCTTTCATAAAAGTAGCAATACCCTCAGATAGTTCTACCATCAACTCTGCATAAGCCCCTTTGGACGGGCTTCCTTCGACGGCTTGACCAGCGTGCGTATCGAATCCACCTAATTGTACGACGTAAACTTTAGTACGCATTCCGCCAGACATTAGCAGCGCCACATTTTTAAGTTGCTTTGCCAAACGATTGCTTTCCACGTCATACGTCACCGTGTTTGCTCCTTTGTTGGCAGCCTTCAAAATGACTTCTGAATAGGCATTGGTTTGCACAATACTGGTTCTTAAAAACGCCAACTCTTCTCCATAAGGCGTGTTCGGAGCGATGTCCTCTGCTCCTTCTGCTATTGGAAATAAGCGAAACGGATTTTCGATAGCCAAACTGTAATTGCTGGCAAGTCCTTGGCAAGTCAAGGAAATCAAAGAACCCATTGTGATAGCGAAAGGGTCGGGGAAGTCAGAATTTGGATAGCCATAAGGGTAGTTTGGGTGCGACTTATCTAAGTAGCGACCGACCCAACCAGATGACCATATTTCTTCTGCTGGTGAACCTGTCATCATAATATCTGTGGAGCGAAAATGGGAACGAATTGGATTCGGATAGCCCACGCTTTGGATAACAGTTGCTTTTCCTGCATCGTAAAGTTCAGATTTGATGCGCAACATAGCGGGGTGAAAACCCACTGTGTTATTGATTTTCAGCACTTCATTTTGAGGAATGAGGATGTTTCTTCTGTGGTTTGCCAAACGGTCGTAGCGATTGAGTGGTGGTATCATACTCAACCCATCATTACCACCATTCAACTGAATTAAAATCAGTACACGGTCGCTATCTTCGTTCATAGCTGCCGCCATCATAGGATGCACCGCAGCACCAATGCTCATGCCATTCATCAAAAATGGTAAAGAGCAGGAAAAAGTGGCACCATGTTGTATAAAGGTTCTTCTTTTCACTTTTTGTAAAATTTACGGGTCACGCTTAGGTTGCTCATTGTATCTTGATAAATTGATACAAAATTTAAAATGCAGCAGACCTAGCTGTTACCTGAGTTAAAAATCGGACTTCGGATGAAACAATACAAACGATTAGCACAGGTAATACTCTGCCATGTTCATTATCGCTTTGATAAGGTCTTGCAGTTTCTGTTCTACGCTTCTTCTCAATTTTTCGTCGTTCGGATTTTGTTTGTAATCGTTGTACTCTAACGTCCATTCAAAGTCAGGTAATCCTGGAATTAGTATTTCTTTTAGCGATTTAATCTGACCTGTTGAAATCTGGCGTGGAAATACTAATTTTACTAAATCTTCTACTACAGAATTAGGGTCAGAAGGGTCTTCCACTTTTTCTACAAACCAGAGTACATCAATCTTTGAGCGCACCGTACCCGCTACAAAACCCGTCGTAGCCAACTTATTAGAAAAAGTAGCCCGCTGTGGCAGCGTTACAGAATTAATCCAAATTCTGTAAAACAAAGGCTCTTGGTAGTAAGCCTTCCAACCTGCCACATCTGGTGGATCAAAAATTGGCATCTGCATATCCGCAATTTCGGCATACATTTTTTGGGCAAGCGTGTAGCGTTTATCTAAATCTCTGGATACCTCTACTTCAAATTGTTTGAAAGCACTTATCATAAAGTCAGTTGGGTTTCTTATCATCGCACCCATGTTTAAGGTATCGTAGAAGTGGGTGCTTTTTAAAAGTGCTTCCAAAACAGGCTTTACTTCAAAGTTTTTGCTACAAACAGTCGCGCCATTGGCTCAATAATATCTGTTCTTATCTGGTCGGTTATTTCATAATATACAAAATAACGATAAAATATTTCACAGATGTAAGTAGCCACCTTAGGACTGTTAAAATAATGTCTATCAGATGTTCGTATTCCTTATCTCCCTTGTTGGTGATGACTGTATTGTTAAATGGTACGACAGTTGTTTAGAACCTGTATCGTGTCTAGCAGCCTGAAACTCTCCTCTCACTTGGGTATTGTCGTCTGTCTTGTAAAAGCCCACATCTTTCCAACCTGTAAGCACCCTAGCCATTTGTTCTACATCTTGCTCTGTGAAAGTAGAGTAGTCTCCTTCCCCAATCAAATCGCCTTTTCCGACCGTGAATAATTCCAACAATTCCCTAGCATAATTTTCATTGGGAGCGTTCTTATCATTTTTATTACCATTCAGGTAGCGCAACATGGCAGGGTCAATAGTTATTTTTTTTACTAACTCCTTGAAGTTCCCCGTAGCATACTCGCGCATCAAAGTAATGTGTTTGTACATGTAAGTTGGGTCACGAATAATGAATAATTCCACGACGAAATGATCCAACCAAAGCAAAGCCATTTTTTCTCGAATGGAGATTCCTTCATCGAGCAACTCTCCAATCATCCAAGAACGCAAGGACAAACGCCGCTTGTTGATGGCATCAGGCTCTCCCTGTGGCACAGCTCTATCCACCCAAGTATCCCAAAGACGCACCACAGGGTCGCTTGAATTGTTGTTCAAAGGAGGTTGTGGTAGGGGTAAATCTTTGAGCAACATACTCACGGTTGCTTCCATCCCCTGTTCGATAGCTTGATTAATTTGCCCAAAAGTAGGTCCAAACATGCTTCTTCTCAAAAGATGAGCTGCTTGTTCAAACTTCCAAGGTCCTGTGTAAGGCTCCAATCCACCTGCCACCGTTGGCATTGCCAAAGGCACACTGGTACTTCGTCGTCCCGCTATCGTAGTAAGTAATGCTCTACGATTCATTCGCTAGTTTTTTTTAAGTTTCATAAAATAAAAAACTTGGGAAGATGTGTTTTTAGACGAGTAGTAAACATTTAGTGTTTATCAACTCAACATAACCATCCAAAGTCCGTTGTACTCCAATAAAATTGCTTTATAAGAACAAGACAAATTGAAAATCAATTAATTAAGTCTTGAAAAGTCTCGCTAATCTTATCCCTGATGTTACGCCATTGTCTTTGATGTTTAAAGGCTAAAGTTCCTAAAAGCCATCTGCATAACACCTGTGATAAGATTACCTAAATCAAATATATTAGTGTATTTATACTTTTCTCCTCGCTCTAGGCTCAGGGTGAATAGCTAATTGCGTAGTGTAAAGTGGTTGGCTGAAAGCCAAAACCCGTTTTTGAGGTGATTGCCAGTGAAGCTGAATTTGCTAATGTGTGGTGGTTTATAAGTGGGTTACATTTACTTAAACGTATAATTTGTTGTTGTGTTTTGCTTAATATCTTGTGAATTACCTATTAATAGGATAGATATTAAAGTTCGGTAGAATTTACTTGCGGAACGGTCTTTTTGATTAAGGGTATGGGTAAAAAAAAAGTGAAGATTTTAAGTTGTTTTTTTTTAGAAAATTTTACTTTCAGATATTTCACGTTCTTGTGAAATATTACCCGTGCAACACAACCAATTGAGGGTATAGCATGAACAATCTACTAATAATCAGCGACTAACTTGCGTTGGACATGAGCAATAAGTAAAATATCAATTTAGTTTCATGACTTATTTATCAACAAATAATTAACCAAAAACTCATCCCTCATTCACGCATACATTTCCTCAATTTCCTTCGCCCATCTAGCTTCAATCACTTCGCGTTTGGGCTTCAAGATGGAATTAGCTGTACCATTTTCTGCGCTCCATTCTTCGTGCAGGAGATGAAACGCTTGCAAAACTTCGTGGCTTTGCAAAGTGGTGTTGAAGTGGTTGAGTAATTGTTGATAGTGTGCTTCCACTTTAGGATGAATGACCATGAAGGCTGGACTACTCCACTGGATAGCTTGTGAAGCGCACCAGCGCTGTAAATGTTGAAAATTTGGGACAATTAACACCGCGGTGTAAGGGCGATTGAAGCCCACCACCATACATTGCTGAATGAAGGGCGAAGTGGTCAAAAGCTGTTCAATGGGTTGTGGTGCAATAGATTTTCCAGATGGAGTGCTAAAAATTGCTTTTTTTCGATCCGTAATTTGTAGGAATCGCTGATACACGATTTTTCCCACATCTCCTGTTTTGAACCAACCATCCGAAGTAAACGCTTCAAGCGTAGCTTCCGACTGTTGATAATAGCCAAGCATAACATTTTCTCCCTTTACCAAAATTTCTCCTTCGCCTGTTTCGTTGGGCTGATGGATGGCAATTTGCACGCTCGGCAATACCATACCCACTGTACCTGAACGCCAACCGTTTGGTTCAAAGCGATTTAAGGTGACCACAGGTGCTGTTTCAGTAAGTCCATATCCTTCCCGAACGTTGAACCCTGCGGCGTTGAACAACTTGGAAAGTCGTGGTTGTAAAGCGGCTGCCCCTACGATGATACCTTCAATTCGATTGCCAGTCATTCGCCGCCAGCGCCGATAGACCAGCAAATCGCATATCTGAACTTGCCACCAGTTCCAGATGGAAAGTTTATTTTCGGAGTATCTTTCGGCAGCTCGAATTGCCCAGCGCGATAGGCTACGTTTCCAACCTTCAGTATGTTCTACTCGATGAACAAGTGCGTGATATGCTTTTTCTAGTAAGCGCGGCACCACTGTAAAGTAATGAGGGCGAATATCCTGCAAGTCGTCCAAAATATTATCCACACGCGGAATGTAGTAAAGCGAACTACCAGCTGCCATGTAAGTATAAGTTACCATACGCTCAAATATGTGGCTCAAAGGCAAAAAACTTACTGTCACTTTGTCGCAATTGATGGGAAGTATAGTGAGTACAGACTTGATGTTGCTTACTATGTTTTTGTGAGAAAGCATTACACCTTTGAGTTTACCCGTAGTGCCAGAGGTGTAAATAATTGTAGCTAAATCGTCCTCATGGATGGCGGCTTTGATGGTTTGAATTTCCTCTAAATGTCTGGCGTTTGGGGTGACAGAAAGTTCTGACCAATGTGCTTCGTCAGGCAACCGCTCCAGAGTAAAGACTTTTTTAAGCGGCAGGACATTAGACTTGATGCGGTAAATTTTTTGAAGTAACTCTCTATTTTGAACGATGCAATATTTGGCAGCCACCTCGCTCAAAATGTAAATTAATTCTCGCTCTGTTACATTAGCGTGAATGGGAACTAAAATAACCCCAATCTGTTGCATCCCCATATCCAAAAAGTTCCAAACTGGGCTACCTTGATAGCTGATAATCACCACTTTATCCCCTCTCAATAAGCCTAGTTGAAGAAACCCTGCGCTGATGCAGTTTATTTGTTCCACACATGCTTCTGTAGAATAGGTCTCCCATTGTAAGCCCTTTTTGGTAGCTAGAGCTATTTTATTTGGATATTTTGCCTGTTGATAAGGAAAAATATCAAATAAGCGCTGAAAGTCCATTTTTTTTGCATTTAAGTATTAGGCTTGAATTAAAAGATACTATTCCTCAAACCTTGTGGGGTTAAATGTAGTAAAGAAATTTTAACTAAGACTGTTAATTTTATAAAAAAACAAATTATCACGCAAACAAAGTAGATTTATACAATTTATATGGTTCATCCGTAATTTTGGCGCAAGTAAGCTTTTATTAACTCAATATTGCTGATAAATTACT
>JAAUTG010000267.1 GCA_012031785.1 Saprospiraceae bacterium
GTTGAAGGTGAGTGATGTGAACGGTAGAGTGTTGCAGGTGGTGAATGGTAATTTTGTCGCTGGTGTGAATGAGGTTGTATTGAATAGCAAGAATTTGCCAGCAGGAGTGTTGTACTACACCCTTGAAACGGCTGATTTTACGGCTAGTAAGATGATGGTGATTGTAGAGTAAGCAAAGATGAATCTTGCCAAGTCTTTCTGTCGGGAAGATTTGGCAGAAATTATAGAAGTTAGAAGGTTACAGCCTTTCATCTTTTGATGAGGGGCTGTAATTGTTTTAAGGGTATAGTAACTTCTATGTTGTATTTATCTTGAATTGAATTTTTTAAACGTAATGAAACCCGCTTCACTTTCGTTATCTTTGCGCATAAGATTAAATTTATCACTGATTTGCAAGCGCGAGATATGAAATTTCCATTCCTTCTTTTTGTGCTAAGTTGTAGTTTCTCTTTAGCTGCTCAAACTGCTAAGCTAAGTGGGGTTATTACAGATACTGCTAATGGTAATCCAATAGAATTCGTTACTGTTTTTGTAGTGGGCACTAATAATGCGGTTTCTTCTTCGGAAACTGGTAAATATACTATCAATATAATTGCTGGTCAGGACTTTCAACTCACTTTTTCCCGTACTGGATATAAGCAAAAAACATTGGATATTACTGCGCTATCTGCTGGTGCTGTAAGGGAACAAAATGTGCAATTACAAGAACTACAATCTAATGTAGAAATAACGGTAACAGATAGTAAACTCCAAAGTAGTGGCATGATACAAGAGGAATTGAACCAGTTGAAATTATTGCCTTCCACTACAGGAAATTTAGAAAGTGTGCTACCACATATTGCACTTGGGGCAAGCAGTGGAACAGGTGGTGAGTTGAGTTCTCAATATAATGTGAGGGGGGGGAATTATGATGAAAATTTGGTTTACGTCAATGATTTTGAGATTTATCGTCCACAGCTTATTCGTGCTGGACAGCAGGAGGGTTTGACTTTTGCGAATATTGATTTGTTACAAAGTCTTTCTTTTTCTTCAGGCGGATTTGAAGCAAAGTATGGAGATAAACTATCATCCGTTCTGGATATTAAATACAAATTACCTACTACCTTTGCAGGCTCAGTAAGTGGAAGTTTATTAGGTGGCTCAGCACATGTGGAGGGAAGTGTGCCAGTAGGTAAATCTGCAAATAGGCTGCGTTATTTAGTGGGAACACGTTATAAAACAACGCGCTATTTACTAGGAACTTTGGATGTACAGGGCGAATATTTAACTAATTTTACAGATGTTCAGACTTACATTACGTATGACTTGAATAGCAATTGGCAGTTGGGGGCGTTGGGGAATTTGAATCGGAGCGTATATAATTTTGTACCAGAAGAACGAAATACCGCGTTGGGATTAATCAATTTTGCTTTGAATCTCTTTTCTAGGTTTGAAGGACAAGAAATTGACGATTTTACAACAAGTATGGGTGGTCTTTCACTTACTTATTTGCCTTCGAGAAAGTACAATCCTTATTTTGTTAAATTTTTAGTATCTAGTTTTCAAAGTGTAGAGAATGAACGTTTTGATATTATTGGTAATTATGCTTTGCAACAGATAGAAACTAGTCTAGGAAGCGATAATTTTGGTAACGTAATTGGGGAATTGGGTTCTGGAACGCAACAGCAGTTTGTAAGAAATTACTTGACTTCTAATGTGACTAATGCAGAGGTCAAAGGCGGTTGGGAAATTGAGGTGGATAGTGAGAAAGAAGACGTAACTCAAACGCACTTTCTGCAATGGAGTGCAAAATATCAATACCAATTGGTGGACGACCGTCTAAATGAGTGGGAACGTTTGGATTCTGCTGGTTATTCTTTGCGTTATGATACCAACGAAGTGCTTCTGTATGCAGTATTGAAAACGCGCAATAAATTGTCTTCTAACCGGTTGAGTGCTTTTATTCAAGATACTTACACTTTTCGCAAGGAAGATGTAAGGGAAATAAGATTAAGTGCAGGACTCCGAGCAACTTATTGGGATTTGAATAGTGAGTTTAATGTCTCTCCACGTCTGCAAATATTAATAAAACCTTTAAAATCAAAAAGAGATATTTCGTATCGTTTGCAAGCGGGATTTATGTTCAGCCACCTTTTATCGGGAATTGCGCAATTTGAAGGGCGTAGTCAACAATCAAGTACAGTCGCAAAAATCTTTTCATTTGGTGGGAGGTGCTACTTGGGACTTTTATTTGGGTAATAATCCTCGCCCTTTTAGATTTATTACAGAGGCTTATTATAAACGCCTTTGGGATTTGGTGTCTTATGACGTGGAGAATGTTCGGATTCGCTATTCTGGAGAGAATGATGCTGAGGGTTACGTGACAGGGGTTGACCTTAGATTTAATGGGGAATTTGTACCAGGTGCAGAATCTTGGTTTAATCTTTCATTTTTGAGAGCTAGGGAAAAACTGGATGGCGTTCAGCACCAAATTAGAGAAATTGGAGATACTATTGGGCGATTTGTAAATGATGTACCACGTCCTACCGATCAATTTATGACCATGTCAGTTTACTTTCAGGATTATTTACCTAAGAATGAAAATTTTAAGATGAATCTTAACTTGACTGTGGGAACAGGGCTACCTTATGGATTATTAGGTAATAATACTGTTTTTCGTAATACTTATCGTTTTCAAGCCTACCACCGGGTGGATATAGGATTTTCTTACTCAATATGGGACGAGACACGTCGGGCAGTGCACCCTAGTCACTTTTTGAGTTTTGCTCGAAATGCTTGGTTGAGTTTAGAGATTTTTAATTTGATGCAAGTACAAAATGTTGCATCTAATACTTGGATAAAAACTATTTTTGAGCAGCAATACGCAATTCCTAACTATTTGACTTCAAGAAGAATTAATTTACGTTTTCGAGTAGAGTTTTAGTTTATTAACAAGCGGATGAGGATAGATTGTGAATCAAAAATAATGAGGTTTGATTATAAGTAATTTATAATGAGTTGATTAAGTTAGTCATGAATCTGTGTTGACTTGCTCAAACCAATTGAAAGAACCCCAACCTTGATGATTCGTCAAAAAATATTTACTTTTGCAGTAAAATTAGTGTAACTATGAAGCAGATTTTATTTACAGCTATTCTATTGTTCTGTTGTGGTATAAGCTTTGCCCAAGTGCAAATTGCTGAACCAACCGAAGTTAGCAATATGTTATTGCGTTATAGCGAAATCAATAAAAGTATTACCAAAATAAGTGGCTGGCGAGTGTTGATTTTAGGAACGCAAGACCGAGTATTAGTAGAAGAAACGAAACAAAGATTTCTATTTCGCTATCCTAATATCCCTGCGGACTGGATACATGATAAACCATTCTACAATCTAAGAGCAGGTGCATTTGAATCAAAGCTAGATGCACAAAGGCTATTGAATATCATTCGTCAAGAATATCCCAACGCTACCTTGACTAGGGACAATAATGTTAAACCAATAGAGTTAATATTTTAAAGAAAGTAGAAAGTATTTTATTAAACCTTTGTATTAGATGAGCGAGCGTGCCGACCGCCTGAAAAGAGTAGATTGGATTTTATTTTCCCTTTATCTTGCTTTGATAGGGTTGGGATGGTCAATGATTTATGTTGTCAGTTATGGAGAACAATCTTCTCCAGATTTTAGTGGCTTTCTTACTACCTCTGCTGGAAAACAAACAATATGGGTGGGCATTGCTTTACTCACCTTTGCATTAACTTTCCTAATAGATTGGAAGGTATGGCAGACTTTTGCTTATCTAATTTATGGGGTTGGGATTGTGTTACTTATTCTTGTTCTTTTTTTGGAACCGAAATTAAGGGAGCTACAGCTTGGTTCAAGTTTGGAGGGGCTACCTTTCAACCTTCTGAAGTAGTTAAATTCGCTACTTGCTTAGCGCTTTCCAGTTTTATGAACACCTATAGCACCGACCTGAAGAAGTTATCCTCTCTGTTTATTACCTTTGGTATGATTTTTACGCCAATTGTATTGGTGTTATTACAACCAGATGCTGGATCGGGATTAGTCTTCCTATCTTTTTTTATATTGTTGTACCGAGAAGGGCTATCTCCTGTCTATTTACTGATTGGGGCGGCAGCAGCTACGATTTTATTGTTATCTTTAGCATCAGATAGTTCAAGTGCAGTTATTTTGAGTCTGATTACAGTAGCTTGTTTGACGCTTTATGCACAGTTTGACACTAGGTTTTATTGGTTGGTATGGGGATTTTTTGTCGCCAGTGCTTCTTTTTATTTTTTAGCTAATAATGCTGGAAATGATTGGTGGAAGTTTATTCTGCTTTCTAATAGCTTGATTTTTATTGTGTTGGCATTCGTTCACGCCCTCAATAAGAAAGGGCAGTTGGTGATGTTAGTGACTGTGTTTTTACTATCGGGTATCGCTTTATCCTTTTCTAGTAACTATGCTTTTAATAATCTTTTACAAGCCCACCAAAGAGAAAGAATTTATATGTGGTTGAGGCCAGACAAGTGCGACCCCAGCGGACCACTTTATAATGTTATTCAGTCTAAAAAGCAATTAGCTCAGGTGGATTTCAAGGGAAAGGACTTTTTGAGGGAACTATTACGAAATTAAATTATGTCCCAGAGCAATCTACGGATTTTATATTTTGTGTTCTTGCAGAAGAACAAGGTTTTGTCGGTAGCTTTATTCTTATGTTATTATTTTCCGCGTTAATTATCCGTATTATACTTGTTGCAGAACGCCAACGCTCCAACTTCTCTCGATACTACGCTTATGGTGTGGCTGGTATTTTATTTGTACACGTTTTTATTAACATCGGAATGACTATGGGGATTATGCCTATCATTGGTATTCCACTCCCATTTATTAGTAAAGGTGGTTCTTCTTTACTGGGTTTTTCGATTATGATTGCGGTGTTGTTAAAACTGGACAGCCACCGCTACTCTATCTAAATTTCATAATCATTTAGAGTACATACCTCATTATAATCAACACGATCATTAGCAGTACCAAAATCATTAATCCAAATGTACTGAAAGGATGTGATGAAGATGAATCTGTAATTACCTGGCTTTCGTTTTCTCTTCTGGCATTGTCATCCATTTCCGTTAAAAGTTGATGTACTTGAACTAAATCCTGCGTTTTTACATGCAAAGCGATATTGGCATAACCGCTTAGGGGTAGCATACTGCCCGTTAAATTATTAGAAAGAAAATAGGGAATTTCTGCCTCTCTGAGGCGAGCTGCATAGAGTTGTGCTTGACTATCAAAAGCAAAATAGCGCACTACAATTACCTCCGTAGCATCTTCAAAATAGTCTAAAATTTCGGTTGTTGACATAATTTTTAATATTTTAGCTTCTTAAAAAGTTATTACGGGATGTATAAAACCCCGTTCCCAAGGTACTTACTTACAGTTTTTATAATTTTAAAATCGTACTTGCGCAATAACTTTCTAAGAACCAATTTTGGCGAAGGCTTTAATCCAAATAGGAATAGCCTAACACAAAGCCTTTGCTATTAATGGCTGAAAAATACGAAACTTATTAAAACTAACCTTACTTTTGCGATGCTGGGATTTAAGAGTAGTAATTCTTGATGGATAAGTTCCAAAATTTCAGCATAATATACGCTGGACATCATCAAATCATATATTTTATGACGGTCATTTTTGATTTTGACGGAACCCTAGCTAATACCCTAGACACCTTTATTGAGATATACAATACTTATATCGTTAAAGAGTTTAAATGCAAACCGTTTGACAAATCGCGGCTATCCGAATTTCAAAGTAAACCCCCTAAAGAATTTATGAGCGATTTTGGTGTCACGCTGTGGAAACTACCTTTTATTGCTTTACGAGCTAGAAATTTATTAATTAAACAGATGCCCAACGTAGAGCCTTTTCAAGGAATTTTGGAATTAACGCATCAGCTTCAACCTTATTTTAACATAGGTATTGTTAGTTCAAATAGTGAAAAAAATGTACGGTTGTTTCTAAACAAACACCAGATTTCATCTTTGTTTCAGTTTGTAAATGGTGGACAAAGCATGATGAGTAAGCAAAAAGCCTTGGAACGAGTGATTAAAAAACATGAATTAAAAAAATCAGAAATTATATACGTAGGGGATGAAATCAGAGATATTGAATCTTGCAAACTAGTAGGTATTGCTTGTGTAGCCGTTACTTGGGGACATCAAAAACGAGATTTATTACAAGGCTATCAGCCAGACGCACTGGTGGATAACCCTAACGAGTTGTGGAATTATTTACTTCAATGGAAGCAGAAAATAACCAATGCTTGATTCTTATCTTAAAATTCGTAAAACAGATTCAATAAATCTTCCTTACGAATTTTGATTTTTTGTAGAATTGTTTTATGTTTGATTGGATTTTATTAGAAATGTTAAAAAATAATTTTCTACACAAGTGGTAATGCCTATCTGCGCAGCGATTTGACAGTTTCAAACGTTACGCTATTATAATTTAGGATTAGCATCTTGTAGTAGCATTCACCAAAAACAGGTGTATGGATTTTACCTTATCGTTTCAATATCGTGAACTTGACCTAGTTGATGCTTGCCAAAGGCGAGAACGCTGGGC
>JAAUTG010000268.1 GCA_012031785.1 Saprospiraceae bacterium
ATAGTTGGGGCTTTGGCATCTTCCTGCTTTTCGAAAGTACCATTTACACGCCAAGCTAACTGCGGTAATACTTTCAAAGCTCCCTCCAATTTGCTAGAAAAAATACCCTGCCGACCGTTGGAGATGCCCACTGCATATATCGCTCCTTGCACACCCGTTTGTTGGGGTAATGCTGCTGGTTGTACTAGCACGACACCACCCATCGCATCCGCGCCGTACTGTACTGCTGCTGCGCCTTTCACCACTGTGAGTTGGTCTGCCACAAAGGGGTCAATTTCTGGTGCGTGTTCTATTCCCCATTGTTGCCCTTCTTGGCGCACTCCGTTGTTAAGTACTAAAATACGATCGCTATGCAAGCCGTGAATAATAGGTTTGGAAATAGTTGGGCCTGTTTTTAGCGTTTGTACGCCAGCAATATTTTCCAAAGTCGCGCCTAGCGATTGTCCACGAAGCCGACTTAATGCAATCCCTTGTAAGGCAACCGCGCTTTGAGTGAAAGTGGAGGCTAACTTGGAAGCCGTGACCGTAATTTCTTTAAGCACTTCGGTATGATGCTCCATTGAAAAAATCAACGTTTTACTTGTAGGAACATAAAGCGTGTCAATAATAGTTTCAGAGCCGAGATGCTCAATGCGGATAGGGTAGTAGCCCGAACAAATGCCGTAGAAATAAAATTTTCCTGTTTCATCCGTGATCGTACCCTTTTGAAGGGTAGGTAAGAAAATGGTAGTATAAGCCAAAGGTATTGTATCGTGCTCGTCTAACACCACCCCTTCGATGGTAAAGTTACAGTTCTCCAAAGCCTGTGCTTGTAAGTCGAAACCGCTGGTACAGTAAACCAAACCAGCAAGACCACTTAGCTTGATTGCGCTAAAGAAATAATCTTTCATTGCAGACATGACGCGAGATAAGAATCTCTGCTGTACCATAATGGACCAGTTTTGATAAAACTTAAAATGAAAATCGCTAATTGGTGAATAGCTGGCTGAATTACGAGACCCAATGAGTTGATTAACTTCATAATAGCCACGCTTTGACAGGTAGCAAAAGCTTTCCCGTTTTCCATTACAAGCTAAGCTATGGAAGCCAAAGGGGGAGCGCGAAGTGCGACAATAATACGTGGATTTAAGGCAATATTTTGGTTAGGACAGTAAGCGAGTATGTCAGAGCAGAAATACAACTCCGAAAATATTAGAAAATTGAAACAACTGCCTTTTGAGATGAATAGAAAATCGCAGTAAAAGCAGTTTGTATCGTCCTCTTCACTTGAAGTAGCTAGTGTTTGTTGTTCTTCTTGGTGCGCCATACAATCGTGCAAAAGCCTAGCCCAAGCTGGTAACATACTGATACCAACCAAGCAATAAACCAGCACAATATGACTCCGTGAACGCTTCAAATACTACAATTTTATCTATTTCTAAACAAAGGTAATACTTATTCCTGAATTTATGCAACTATGTTGCATAAATATTTTGAGGAGCGATAAATTTTTACTTTATCTCACTATTGCTACACATTTATCAATAAAAGGAGCAATTTGGTGGTAAAAGGAAATAAAGTATCATTTTCCGTGAACTACAAAATTAGTATTTACAAAATTAGTATTTACAAAATTAGTATTTACAAAATAGTGTAAAAACAAAACTAATATTTACATTTGCGCGCATTCAGATAATAACTTCAGTTCATTATTCCTTCCAAAAAAAAATCCATATTTTAGGTAGCAAGTTTGTGTACAGAGCATGTTTAAAAAAAATTACACTCAAGCAAAAAGCAAGTGTCATAACATCAGAACCCAAGTAATACAGTCAGTATTTTTCATTTATTAATAGACTTTAAACATTTCAACTATGGATCCTTTTATTGCAGAGATTATCATGTTCGCAGGAAATTTTGCGCCTCGTGGCTGGGCATTTTGTGAAGGACAGATTTTATCCATCGCATCCAATACTGCCTTGTTCTCTTTGGTAGGTACTACGTATGGTGGCGATGGAAGAACTACTTTTGCATTACCTGATTTGAGAGGTCGTGTAGCGATTCATCCTGGACAAGGACCTGGTTTAAGCCCTTATGTGCTAGGACAAGCTGCAGGTACAGAGCAGGTAACGCTTTATGTTAATGAAATTCCTGCACACGCCCACACTGGAACGGTCAGAGTGGGAGCTGAAGGTAAAGGTAGTGGTGCTAGTGATGTTGCTGCTGGCAGTTTCTTGGGCAATGCGTCAGCAGATACCATATACCGAATTGTTGATGGAGGCAATCCTGCTAATGCTGTAAAAGGCGTACAAACGGATACCACTGGTGGTAATCAAGCACATCCTAATATGCAACCTTATTTGTGTGTGAATTTTATCATTGCACTAGAAGGAATATTTCCTCCTAGAAGTTAATTTTTGACAACGGAAGAAGTACAATACTGTACTTCTTCTTATTCAACCGTCAAGTGAATGTACATACCATTAAATCTACCAGAAAAAGCAATTGATGATTGGAAAATTGAATCGTTTCAAGCAGAAGGGGTAAAGTATCAGCAATTGACCTGCAAAGGAATAGTAATAATGGCAAATACGCCTCCAATTGTAGCGCAGTATGTCCATTTTTTAGAAATAGCAGAAGGAAATATTTTGATTAATGGTCTGGGTATTGGGATGTGTTCACAGTATTTGCTTAACAAAGCGAGCGTTAGTAGTCTGACCGTAGTGGAATTTAATAAAACAGTTATTGAGCTTGTAGCACCCAATTTCGCTCATTATCCAAACCACAGGGTTATTCATGCCAATGCTTTTGAATTTGAACCACCCAAGGATATGGTTTACAACTTGGTTTGGCATGACATCTGGACTTTATACAGCTCCAAAAATCTGCAAGAAATGGATATTTTATTTGAAAAATACAGCAAATTCGCGCTTTGGCAAGGTGCTTGGGCAAGAGCGGACTGTATAAAAATGAAAATAAAAGAACAAATTCATCACAACAAACATTAATATCTCTAATTATATCAAAAATATTACTTCCTTTACATGAAGAATTCAATTAATTAACTAGCGTCATATTTCACCTATGGGTAATATAGTTTTACAATCAAAATTGGATGCCTACTTGAAGGCAAAAAAGGCTTTGTACTGACATCCAATCAAAACTTTAAAAAAGAAATCTTAACCGCCTTACTACCAGCGGTTGCCTTTACAAGCACTTATGCACAATGCCTTGGTGCAGAACCCAACATTCAAAATCGGACTATTAATGCTCTTGGTGCTGCTAATGGCATAGGCTTAGACGTAGATGGCGATAATGTTAATGATTTACTATTCTATCTGGGGGCAGGTTTCTTTTCTCTAAGGGTGGGAATACTTGCAGGCACCGTTTTCGTTACAAATAATGGATTCCCATCAGCCTCTGCGATTGCTTATGGCAATGGCGCTCAAATTGATGGTAATTTTGATGTCAATAATAATGTTCGACCTGCGCCTGGTTTTGCTTATTTAGCTTATGGTAATAACGGTGGAATCGGGCAGTTCAAATCGGGAACTACCGCCAACATAGGATATAGAAAAGGCGGAAAATTTGGCTTCATTACTTTAAGCACTCTTGTTACTGGAGTTCCACTTCGTACTCAAATCACGGTATCCCAAAGAGGTATTGATATAGCGAATAGCACTTCTATATTCGCAGGGGATTGTAACACATTGCCTGTGGAGCTAAGTTCCTTTAAAGCAGAAGCTAAAGAAAATGCGATTGCACTGCTCTGGGAAACCGCTAGTGAGCTTAATAATGCTGGATTTGAAGTGGAGCGCAGCGAAAATGGAAAGACCTTCAAAGCCATTTCTTTTGTGGAAGGCAAAGGAACAACGGCGGAAGCTAATCGTTACTCCTTTACAGATGCAACGGCGCAAAAAGGTAAAAACTACTATTACCGCTTGAAGCAAATTGACTTTGATGGTCAGTTTGAGTATAGCAAAGTCATAACGGCTCAAATCAATGCAGGAAAAGAAGTTCAAGCAACTTTGATACCTAATCCTAGCCAGCAAGGCATCACTCAACTTCAGTATGTAGCTACGGAAAGTGGTGATTTATCTGTTGGTGTATATGATATGGTAGGAAAGAAGCTGTACGATTATCGCTTTGAGGTAGCAGCAGGTGAAAATACCATGTCTTTGAACCTTGACCAATTGGCTAAAGGCGTTTACTTTGTAAGACTGACACAAGGGGATTATAAAACTTATCAGCAATTGATTATCGAATAAAACGAAACCTTTGCTTTGACTAGCGGTTAAAAGCTGTTGCTTTTGAACCGCTAATATTTAATCTTCTCGCCGATGGACTTCATCATGAAAGACACTCCCGAAGCCCTTTTAATGGCAAAAAAATGGTGGGAATCTCTCGAAATGCAATGGAAAATGGCTTATAACGAAGCTGTTTTTGGCGCAGGAACCAGCCTTGAATCGCCCAAGGATGACCAGTTGATGTCGCTGTTGACGAATATAACCGTGCTTAGATTTGCAGGACCTACTGCTTACAATCCTAATCTAAGCATAAAGTTAACGAATCTTTCTGGGTTATTCCCCATGCACCACCTCACTTATCTTTCTTTCTCCGATTCGCTGATTACTGCTATTCAAGAAATTAAGCACCTCACGAAAATAGAACATCTTTTTAATCAACAATAACAAAATCAGTAGTTTGGTCGGTATCGAAGGGATGGAAAACCTTAAAGAATTGTACGTTCAAGGCAACGAAATTACAAGCCTCATGCCGCTGCAACATCTTACCAATTTAGAAGTGTTGTATGCTTCTGGTAATCAACTCACGAGTTTTGATGGTATAACCGAAGCTCATGCGGAAAAAATGAAAAGTTTTAGAGTCCTTCCCAACGAAGGGATACGAGATAAGACAGTGATTCAATTCCAAAACTCGATAGGCATTATCTGTAAACAAGGATGATTGAAAACACAACTTATGGAATTGATGGAACAACTAACCCTGATTAGAGAACAACTAAGGGAACTGAAAGCGGTAAAATGTGCCATGTATCACGAAAAAATGAAGTTGGATGTAGCGTCAAATCTATTTGTATCCAACGCTAATCCAGACGCATTATTTGAAAGAACGGGGTTTTGTAGCTTGGCGATTCGCAAACAACGCCTTGCTTGCGCCCACACTTCCGCTCGTTACTTACTTCGAGCGGCTTTAAGTCTCCTTAACGTGCAAGATACCCAAAACACTAGCCTTTACCATACTTGGGAGCAAGAACTGAATCGCTTAGAAGATACTATTCATAGTACAGACCATCAAAAAGGTGATTTAGAAAAAGAATATGCTATACTGTGGAACAATGGGCAAGTAGAAGAAGCTCAGAATTTAACCTTACAAATAGCAGCATTAGAAAAAATACACAGCAACTGCGTTGAGCAGATAGATCAATTGCGGTATAACATCCTCCATCAAATAGAGGATGTTATACTTAATCAGGGTTTCACGAAGTGAAGCCTTAATTAAAAATGTTTTTTGATGCCTAATCAGCAAAGGCATCACCCAACTTCGCTATGTAGCTACAACAAATGGCAACCTTGCCGTTAGCGTATATGATGTAGTAGGAAAGAACCTGCGCGATTATCGCTTTGAGGTAGCAGCAGGTGAAAATACCATGTCTTTGAACCTTGACCAACTGGCTAAAGGCGTTTACTTTGTAAGATTGACACAAGGGGATTATAAAACTTATCAGCAATTGATTATCGAATAAAACGAAACATTCGCTTTGACTAGTCGTTGACTATACATGAATGGTATAATAGATATAGCGGTGTTATTAGGAGTTATACTTAGCCTGTTCTTGGTTATCCTGATTCTTAGTTCAAAGTCCTTCCGAAGCGATGTTCATCAATATTTTGCCGTAACGATTATTTCGTTGAATTGCTTGCTTACTTATACTTGGTTCGAGGAGTATGTTCCTTCTAATGGGGTCATAGAAATCATAAGTTGGGACTTTCTATTTCCTTTTGCTTTTACACTATACGTTTTGAAGGCAATAAAACATCCATTGGGCAACAGCAAAAAAATCTGGTTATTGGTTCTTCCTTCAATCATATTGAGCGGGCTTCAAGCCATTATTTTCTTTTATGATTTTGACTTATTTTACTGGTTAGCAGGCGGTAATGAAGCCACTATAATATGGCTCACTGAAATTAGGGGTTTTATTGCTTTGCCGTTTTCTATTATCCTAATAGGATTTTCCTACTCAAAAATCAGAACGGCTACCAATATTTACCCCAAAGAAAAGCAGTGGTTGGCGTTCAATAGCTTGTCTATATTAGCTTTTCTGGTGAGTTGGTTATTTAGTGATCCTATTGCCTCCTTTTTTAATTTTGCGATCTGGGAATATTTATTGGCATTACTGGGTATTTTTTTAGTAGTAGTAACCTATCTCGGCGTGCATCATCTCAATATTGCTGAACAACGAAGAGCGCTTAAAAATAGGGCGGAATCGAGTTTCTCCAACTCCTGTTAAAGCGACTACCACGAATAAAAGTGTGGCTATCCCAAACGAACAGGCAGCTATTCCACAAAGGATAGAAG
>JAAUTG010000269.1 GCA_012031785.1 Saprospiraceae bacterium
GTTGACTTTTGAATTGATACAGTACAGCAATGTAGTGATTTGCGGAAATCCAGCAAGCAACTCGTCCAAAAATGGGCGAAACTGCTGTGGCGCATCCTGCTGAAAGGCGATAATAACCATCACTTCTTCCAAAGTGGTGACGCGAATGATGACATTGCGCAGGAATCCTTCGTTGATGCGAGCGTCATAAAAACTTAACTCCTGTGCTATTGCAATACTTCGCATTCGATTCCGAATGACATTACAAGGATCAGATTGCAAAAAACAATGCTCAATATTGACTACTTTATCGAAGGCACCAGCGCGATGGAAACCTAGCACGTTTTGTTCGTTACTTTGTCCATCTGCCAATTCCTGTGGTGTTAGCCAGCGTTTGCTAGAAAACGAAAACTCAAGTTTATTGCGATAGTACGTTTGCCCAAGCGCTGGTAAAATGGGTAACATCTCTTGTACCGCTACTTTTCCAATGCGCAATAAAGCATCTTCAGCAAGTTTCTGCTTATGCCTTAATTGGGCATCATAGGAAAGATGCTGCCATTTACAACCTCCACAAATACCAAAATGCGCGCAAAAAAGCAGGTGTTCTATCCAAAGAATAATGCTGAAAAGCGACTGCTCTTCCTTCCAAATAGTCGCGCTTCTTTTTCTGCGCACTCACTTCTACCACATCACCAGGCACAACATCCTCTATAAAAACTACTCTTCCTTCCTCAGTTCTCCCCACTCCCCTACCCTTTTCCGCAATCCCTGTGATTCGGATGGAAGGCAACCACACATTTTTTTGCTTTCTACTCATTGCTGTTGTTTTGATAGGCAACCCAAGTTTTGTGAACTCAAAGCGACTGCCAATACTCAATCGTTCGATAACTTAATTTGTTGCCACGTACTCTAGGACGCGCTCTTGGTAAAGTTTGTCCATGAGGCGAGTCATTTTCGCCTGGTTTTCCGTTGCCGATAATAAAGTCATCAATTTGAGTGATGGCTAAAGCTCCTTTTCCGGAACTGGTGATGAAAATTTCTTTAGCTTCAATAGTTTCTTCCGTAGTAATATCACGCAATTCTACTTTCAAAGATAAGGCACGAGCAATTTCTATAATGCGTTTGCGAGTAATACCATATAAAATATTTCGAGCAGGGGTAACTAATGTTCCATCGTTTTTTACAATAAACACATTCGACCTAGCCGATTCCGTGATGACTCCATATTTAAAATAAAGCAAATCTTTTGCATCCATTGCTTCCATTTGATGCCTTAGCATTATACTTACCGCGTAATTAGTGGTTTTTATTTCTGGCACTTCGCGCTCGTAATTATAACTCATCAACTTGATACCACTTGCCATCAGGTGCGCAGGATAGTTAATTTGTGCCATACCATAGACCATCAGTTTGGATTGCTGGTAGGTGTAGCCATCTTCTGTATCGCCACCTGTGAGCAATAATTTGATTCCAGCTTCTTCCACTTGATTAGCAGCAATAAACTCAAAAATATGTGATTTCAGTTGTTCCTTAGTCATTGGTATATCTAGCGATATGGCTGCTGAGGAATCGTAGAATCGCTCTAAATAATCGTCCACAAAGACGGGTTTTCCTTGCGTAACCTTAAAATAATCGAAAATGGCATAAGCCCTTTGTAAACCTAAATCGGACAAACTTACAACTGCCTCTTGTTTGGGTACAAATTGACCATTAATACTATGGTACTTTATCATGAAGTTTAAATTTAGTGGGCAAAATTAAAGAAACTTTCTAACAATTTAGGCGGTATTCTGTAAAGAACTTGTGCGAGGAATGAGCGGTAAATCAATTACTAATTTACTTTTACAAACCATTCATTATCAAATAACAAACTAGCAACGCATCACGCCTAGTTTATCTCTCATCCTGAAGCATAAAGCACCTTTTAAAAACAGATAGCCAAATACAAATAGCAAACTGAGTAACGTCGGGTGATAAAAAACATTTTTCCTATATTTGCACAAAATAGTGAATCTTGAGTTCAATAAAGGCAAAGTTGGCTGTTTTTAATACAGACAACGCCCTGTGAAAAGCGACTTTTGCTATTATGTCACGCGCGCGAATGCACTAGATTGCTCATTTGAAAAGGGAAAAAACACATGTTTTCAATTGTAATACCGACTTATCATCGCAACGATATGCTTGCGGAATGCCTAGACCGAATTGCGCCTCATTATCAGCAATTTGGAGAAAATTATGAGGTAGTAGTCACTGATGATGGCAAGCAAAGTACAGCAGCTAACATGTTGACAGAGTGCTATCCTTGGGCGCGCTGGGTGCAAGGTCCGCAGCGAGGACCAGCCTCCAACCGCAACAACGGTGCGCAACAGGCAACTGGAACATGGCTTGTGTTTTTAGATGACGACTGCTTGCCAGATGCAAATTTATTGAAGGCTTATCACGCTGCAATACAAGCGAAGCCTACAACTCAAGTGTTTGAAGGCAAAATATATGCAGACCGCGACCAAGCACGATTCGATGAGGAGTCGCCAATCAATTTAACGGGCGGTAAACTTTGGTCTTGTAATTTTTGTATTCGCAAAACAGTATTTGAGCAACTGAAAGGTTTTGATGAAGGATTCCCACACGCCACTATGGAGGATATTGATTTACGCATTCGCCTAAAAGATGCTGGTTTTGATATTCAATTTGCTGCCGGTGCAGCCGTCTGCCATCCTTGGCGCAGAACACGAGGCTGGACGATGTATCGAAAGCGCTTGGAAAGTTATCAATACTTTATCAATAAATATCCAGAAAAAAAAGAAATTACACACGCCTTTCTCGAGGGTAAAAATTTTGATAGGGCGTTTTTTAGAAGGGCTTGGGCAGTTGGCAAAGTTTAAGTTTAGAGGAATGACTAACTTTTTTTATCGAACTTGGATTGATGTATTGCTTATTTTTGTAAAATAATAAAATTATTCAAATCCTTGAAAATCAAATAAATATTAGCCTATTTATGAAGTCTATCATCTTCATTCATATTCCAAAAACGGCTGGAACTGCTTTTTATAACGCCATTGCAACGGGCATTGAGCCTTATACCATGGTGCGTCCAAAAGGGTTGCGCCATTTTGCGGTACATGCCTGTCCTAAACCGGCTTTTGTAAGAGGGCATATTCCTTATGGCTTTCACTATTTTAAGCCTTTACAGGGTTTTGACTATATTTCTTTTTTTAGAGATCCGATTAAGCGAGCCGTTAGCCATTATTACTTTGTGCTGGAAGCTAAGTATGAAGGTTACGAACATCCAGAATGGCAGAGACACCATCAAACAGCTTTGAAAGATATTTTTAATAACCATCAAAAAAGAGGTTTCGCAGATTTGCAGGACAATTTACAAACTCGTATGTTAGCTGGGGTTTATTGGGGGTTTCAGCGAAACAAAAGCGATAAAAAAATGCTCGAAGTTGCGAAGTCTAATCTAAGTCACCGCGTCAAAGCCTTTGGTATTCAAGAAGATTTTGAACGTTCTGTGGAAGTATTTGCTAAAACTTTTGGTTGGCATACCACACTGGAAATTGGCGACAATTGGCAAAAACCAAACATAAACCTATGATAGATGCTGCAACCATGCTACAATTGGAAAATGCGCATCAGTTGGATTTAGAACTTTACACCTTTGCTAGGAAAGAATTTGAACAACGTTATGATAAACTAAAATAGAGTCAACCGTTCAACCATTTTATTTGATTAGTGTTTTACATCAAATGTTTTAGTATGAAGTTATTATATACACTGCATTATCACCTTTTTGCTAAGGTCGGCTCAACCGATTTTAGTGACAGGGCTATCGTATTGTTTATGGTACTTCTTTTAGGCTTTCAAAATACTACTTTCAATCAATCGCTTCTCCTTTATGATATAGAGCAAGAAGTAGAATCAGAAATGGAAGTAGAGCAAGAACCCAATAAAAGTTGCTTATTCCGCTGAAGAAGAATATTATATTCCTAATTCTTATTTTCTTCTACCTAAGTATCTATTAGTCAATCATATACCTAGTTGTCAAAATTTCTTTCTTAACACGCAATGCTGCGAAATTTACTCTCCTCCACCAGAACTATGCTTGGCTTAGTAGCTGATGTTACGCAATTTGCTATTGACTTTTTACCTAAATGTAATTATTTAGGCACTGTCAATTTATGGGCTTTCCAGATAGGCACGAAAAGCCTTCTTAAAAGCAAACAGCCAAATGCAAGTAGCGAACTGCACGACATCAGTTAGCATTCTTTTCCTTATTCTTATATATTCATTCACTTATTATAATAATTATTTGGAGCTGCATTTAAAGTGCAATTACCCAAATATTAGCTAATTACATCTATCAATGAAATCATCAGAAGTTCAACAAGAGTCGTTTTTGGGCAAATTTTAAAGCAGATTTACCTGCCAGTATTATTGTTTTTTAGTAGCTGTACCTTTGTGTTTAGGTATTGCTTTGGCATCTGGCGCGCCACTTTTTCTGGGTATTATTGCAGGTATCGTGGGTGGTATTGTGGTTGGTGCATTGAGCGGTTCACAGCTAGGGGTAAGTGGACCAGCAGCAGGTTTGGCAGTGATTGTGTTGAACGCCATTACCGATTTAGGGTCTTTTGAGGTATTTTTATCGGCAGTCGTTTTCGCAGGTGTTTTCCAAGTGGTACTGGGGTTTCTGAAGGCAGGCATTATTGGGTATTATTTCCCTTCTTCTGTAATTAAAGGAATGTTGACAGGTATTGGAATTATTATCATTTTAAAGCAAATTCCTCACGCTATTGGGTACGATAAAGTTTATGAAGGTAGTTTTCGGTTTTGGCAATCCGATGGCGAAAATACATTTTCAGAATTTTTAATATGCTGAATTATATTAGCATCAGTGCTACTGTAGTTACCTTGATTTCACTATTCGTATTGATTTTGTGGGAACAACCTTTTATGAAGCGTATCAAGTTGTTTAAAATCGTGCAAGGTCCTTTGATTGTAGTGCTAGGTGGTATTTTGTTGAATTTAATGTTTCAAAACTTACCAGGTTGGGAAATAAAGCCTGAACATTTAGTACAATTACCTGTGGCAGAAACCATTAGTAGCTTTTTTAGCCAATTTACGTTCCCCGATTTTAGTGCTATTGGACGTTCGGATGTGTACCTAACTGCTGCAACTTTGGCAATAGTAGCGAGTCTGGAAACATTACTTTCTGTGGAAGCTACGGATAAACTAGACCCGCTCAAGCGAATCACACCAACCAATAGAGAATTGAAAGCACAAGGCATAGGTAATATCATTTCTGGTATGATTGGTGGCTTACCCATCACACAGGTTATCGTGAGGAGTTCTGCTAATATTCAATCTGGTGGGCGCACCAAAACCGCTGCTATTTTGCATGGTATAATTATGTTGGCTTGCGCGATGACGATTCCTCATCTTTTGAATTTAATTCCTTTAGCAAGTTTGGCAGCCATTTTGTTAATGGTAGGGTATAAACTTGCAAAGCCTGTTATGTTTCAAAAAATGTATAAACTGGGTTGGTTGCAGTTCTTACCTTTTGTAGCCACTATCGCTGGAATTGTATTCACGGATTTGTTGATTGGTATTGGGCTTGGATTGATAGTAGCTATCTTTTTTGTGTTACACAATAATTATAAAAACCCTTATTTCTTCTTTCCTGATGAGCACGAAGAAGGTAAACCTATTACCATTCACTTTTCCGAAGATGTGAGTTTTCTAAACAAAGCGAGCATTTTTGCAAACATTAAATCATTTGCCAGAAGATAGTACAGTTTACATAGACGCTTCAAAAACCGTCAATATTGACCACGATGTACTCGAAATTATTGAAGATTTTAAGACCAATGCTGCGATAAAAAACATTAATTTACATGTCATTGGATACGGCGGGATAGAAATTACTAATCCTGTGGAAGAATTTAGAAAAGCGGTTGTAACCACGAAAGTTAGGGATGGAGTAGCTGTTTAAAAAATTTAATAAGGATATTGCTTTTTGACGAATTTCATGGCATAATAGCTGTAAATTTCATCAAAAAGCAATACCCTCAAGGGGTAGTAACTTGTGTGTTCACATAACTCGTATTGAAAAGTAAGCTGTTAATCAGACTAATTGACTAGTAACTAAACTGCACTGCGTAAGTACGATTATCTAAAGCAATACCTCCCTCGTTAAAAAGAAATAGGACATATACTGTTCCCATATCAGCGCGATGCAGACACAATAATTTACAGTGTTCCCACTCTGAAAACAAGGCTTTATTCTTGAAATAAGCAATTTTGCCCCAATCTGCATGAAAAACATCTTCCAAATCTTCTTGCACGATGCTGTGAATTGCAATTACTGCATTTTCTTCATTGCTGGCTAGGTTAGCAAGCATCCGAACAAACCGAATGCTGGGTAAATCAGAAACAGGAGTTTCCTTGTGATAAGGTTCTATAATGTATCGAATTTCTAGCTTTTCTTTTTTAGAACGAATGGCAAAATCGTAGCCTTGTAAATCGTTGTCCAACACGAAAATATCCTTATAATCACTATCTAATGGTGTCAGTAGCGTTAATCCCACTTGC
>JAAUTG010000270.1 GCA_012031785.1 Saprospiraceae bacterium
AAGCTCTCGAATGGTCTCTCCAATTTGCATTTTACGCAATTTTGAATAATGCGTTCTCCGAAAGCCAATCCAATAAACAAAGAAAAAATAATACCTAATGCAGCTCTGAAAGTGATAAATTGATACAAGTATTCGCCTGGAAAGTCAAATTTTGCAGACAAATACTCAAAAATGTAGTATAACATAAGGTTGCGTTTGACAATTTTATCTTAGGTGTTGTGACGTAGTATCACCCCACAAAGATACCCATTATCGGCTACATTCTTATACCAAATATCCAATCATCTAATCCAAATACTCAATGGCTTTTCTAGCCCACCAGTTCTTCTTTTAGAACTTGCTTATCGTCAAAAGGATATTTAATCCCTTTTATTTCTTGATATTTTTCGTGTCCCTTTCCAGCTACTAAAATAAGGTCATTAGGTTGTGCCATCTTACAAGCTGTCTTTATAGCTTGCTTTCGGTCGCTGATAACTAGTACCTTTTGGGTGGCATGAGCAGGTATTCCTATGCTCATATCTTCCAAAATAGCTTCTGGTAATTCACTTCTTGGGTTATCGGCGGTAAAAATCGCCAAAGAACTCCAATTGCAAGCAATCGCTGCCATTTCAGGACGTTTCGTTTTGTCTCTATCCCCGCCGCAACCTACCACAGTGATTACACTACCTCCTTGCTTCAATTCGTGAATTGTACTTAGTACCTTCTCCAAAGCATCTGGCGTGTGCGCATAATCCACGATACCCAAAATATTACGTGCGATGTCGTGAATGTAATCAAACCTACCTTCTGCGGCTTTCAATCCGCTTAACGCAACTAACACCTCTGTTTTATCTTGCCCCAATAGGGTTGCTGCTCCATAAACAGACAGCAAATTGTAAGCGTTGAACGTTCCAATCAACCTTCCATGAAATTCCTGCCCATTCAAATCTAAATGCAAGCCAAGCAAACTATTTTCAACAATTTTAGCTCTAAAATCTGCCATGCGTTTCAGCGCGTAGCGATAAGTTTGGGCTTTAGTGTTTTGTAGCATCACCTCTCCATGCTTATCATCCACATTTACCAACGCAAAACTGGATGCTGGTAGATCATCAAACAACTTTTTCTTAGCTTCAAGATAGGCTTTAAAAGTTTTATGATAATCTAAATGGTCATGCGTCAAATTTGTAAAAATAGCCCCTACAAAAGTCGTACCCGCCACTCTGCGTTGGTCAATGGCGTGTGAACTTGCTTCCATGAATACATAGTCGCAGCCCATTTCAACCATGTCCGCCAACAAGGCATTCAATGCTAGTGCATCAGGCGTAGTGTGGGTGGCTGGCAATACTTTTCCTGCCAACTTGTTTTCGATAGTAGAAAGTAACCCTGCTTTGTAGCCCAAGGCTAAAAATAGTTCGTACAATAGTGTAGCAGTAGTAGTTTTACCGTTTGTCCCTGTCACTGCCACCACTTTTAATTGACTTGAGGGTTGTTCATAAAAGTTAGAAGCCATCCAACCCAAGGCTTCTGCACTGTTTTCTACTTTTACATAAACCACTTTTTCTGACAAAACTAGTGGCATTTCCTCTAACACAATGGCACTTGCACCTTGTGCGATTGCTTTTTCAATATATTGATGCCCGTTGGTTTGTGTTCCTTTCACGGCTACAAATACAGCTCCCTGTTCGACTCTACGTGAATCAAATTGAATGCTTGGAATCAAAAGTTCCAAAGTGCCGATAGTTTTCAGCACATTAACGCCTTGCAGGAGGTGTTGTAACTTTTTAATAATACTATGTATTTAATTTAATGTCAAACAGTTGATTATCTAAAAGGCTAATAAGAACATTGTCAAATAATTTAAGCATTCATCTAAAACTCAATTTAATTCAACGAAATTCTTACCGTCTGTCCTTTTGCTTTCGTGCCGTGTCTGATGGATTGTGTTTTTACTTTCCCCACGCCATTCACCTGAACTTTTAATCCTTGGCTCTCTAATGCAAACACGGCATCCCTTAAGCCAAGTCCAACCACGTTAGGTACTTTTTTGTCTTCCATCTTTCTGGTCAGTACCACTAAAGAATCTCCTTCATTCACTTTCAAAGATGCCCATCTACTGACTGTACCACCGTAATATTTTAAGTCAAAATGTTTGAGCAGATACGCCATATCCTTGCGCTCTCCAACATTTAGATTAGGTGATTGTCGTACTTTTTCCTGTACATTTTCATTGAATGACTCATGCAATTCAAGATCATTAGCAAAGGATTTATCTGCAATTTCTCGAAATACTGGACCTGCCACATCTGCGCCATAAAATCCATTTCTTTGTGGACGATTGATGACCACTATACAGGAATAAATAGGTGCTTCGGCAGGAAAATAGCCTACAAAAGAGGCTTGGTAGCCTTTGATTTGTGTTCTATCGCTCAATCTTTGATAACCAACCTGCGCCGTACCTGTTTTTCCTGCAAATGTGTATAAATCTGTTTTTAGTTTTGTACCTGTCCCGTTTTCTACTGCCCCTAATAGCAGCTCTTTTGCTTGACGAATCGTGCTACGAGAAGCCAAAGACTGATCTAACACAACGGGTTGGTATATTTCTTTCTCTTCGCCTAAGTGCTGAATACCAGCAACCAAGTAAGGTCTCATCATCACACCATCGTTGGCTACTGCATTGTAAAAAGTCAATATTTGCAAAGGAGTCATCATCAACTCATATCCAATACTCATCCAAGGAAGCGTCGTTCCACTCCAGTTTTGTTCCGTGCTATATGCCTCTTTTATGAGTGGATTGGGTTCTCCTTCCAAGTCAATTCCTACGGGTAAATTCAACCTAAATTTTTTCAACTGCTTTATAAAGGCATCCGCATTTTTACTGGAATTTCCTCCTCCATCTTGCTTTTGATTGTAATGTTGATTTACTAAACTAGATATTCCAACATTAGAAGACATCTCGAAGGCATGGCGAATAGAAGTCGAATCCAAATCGTGCGGATAAGCATCCTCCATTTCTTGCTCATAATAACGAATCCGCCCCTTATTGATAAATACAGAATCATCTAATTTGATTAAACCGTCTTCTAGCATTGCCATCATAGAAGCCAATTTGAACGTGGAACCAGGTTCAATAGCTTGTCCTATACCGTAGTTATAAGTTTCCCACCAACCCTCATCAGTTCTTCCCAAGTTGGCAATCGCTCTTATTTTTCCAGTTTTCACCTCCATTACAATCGCTGTTCCCCATTCTGCATTATGGTGGTTCATCGCTCGAAGTAAAGCACTTTCCGTAGTGGCTTGTAAATCAACATCTAAAGTGGTTACAATATCGTCACCTCTTTTGGGTTCGATAGTTTCAAAACTGTTAATCGGTATCCATAGCTCCTGCTTTGGGTCTGCCAGCATCATCAAGCGTTTGCCAAATTCCCCTCTCAAAAGGCTATCGTAATGCCCTTCTATACCCACTGGTGGCGCATCTTGTCGCACGTATCCAATTGTTCGTCTTGCCAAAAGCCCAAAAGGTCGCTCTCTGTTGTACTTTGCACTCACAACGAATCCGCCTTTGAACTGCCCTAATCTAAAAATAGGAAACTGACTAATCAGTTCTTGTTCGGCGAAAGTGGCACTCTTTTTTATAGGTACATATCGCCGTCCTTCCTCTTTTCTAGCAATTAAAAATTCCTTGAATCCACCTGGCGTAAATGTTTGATCCACAAGCGTTGCCAAACAAAATGCCAGTGAATCTATGTTAGTTAAAAATATTTCTTCTGTCAATCCGTCTGCGTTGGGGTCGAAGGTAATATCGTATAAAGGAACAGAGGTAGCGATTACGGCACCATCCTCAGTAAGGATGTTTCCTCTTTCTGCCTCCACTGCTCTTTCTTTGAATTTGGTTTTCCCTTCCTCTCGCAGTGCTTCTCCTTCCGATAGATGAATGCGAACCGCCTTGCTGAAGATAACAACAGCAGCTATCAATACCAAAACAGTACGATATATACCCTTATTAAAACCTCATTTCTTACGGTACGATCCGCCATAAAAACATGATTACATCATTAACTATTCCTCTACTACAATTTTTTTAGGTGCAATATTGCTAGGTTTCAAACCCATTGGCTCTACTTTTTTAGCAATTTCTGAACGCCTACTTTTTTGCATTACCTCTGTATTTAATGCGTTGTATTCTCGCTGCAAATCCTTTAATTCTAGTTGTAATTGCTGAATTTCTCGAATATTTCGCTCTGCATACCTGGAATTAGCAATATAAATAACTGCCACAAAGCCTAGAAAAAGTACAAACAAGAAATTACTAAGCACCCAGTTTGCACTCTTACTGGTCACTGCGGTCATTTCCATTAAAGTTTGTAATCGTTTTCTAGCCATGTTCTTTATCTAATGTTTCTTTACTAATCTCGGTGAAAGTACATTCTCCCATCAATTTCATTCCCAATCAAAAGTCTCATTGGAAATTGCCAATCTTTCTCCGACCCTCATTTTGGCACTTCTAGCTCTTGAATTTTCTGACAATTCACTATCAGAGGGTTCAATAGCTTTTTTAGTAATCAAATGAAATGGTCTGAAAATAGCACCATAAAAATCGCGCTGAATTGTTCCTTCCACGTTTCCAGTTTTCAAAAATTGCTTTACGCACCGATCTTCAATCGAATGATAAGCAATCACTACTAATCTGCCTCCTGGTTTTAATATTTGAAAAGCATCTTTTAAAAAATCTTCCAACGCGCCTACCTCGTCGTTTACCTCCATTCGCAGGGCTTGAAACACCTGTGACAAATATTTCCAATATTGTCCAATTACCAAAGGTTCAAGTAGATTCACCAAATCGCTAATCGTCTCAAAAGCCTTTGTCTGGCGTGCTGCCACAATGTTTTGAGATAAAGTTTTCGCTGTTTCTTACTTCCCCATATTCGCTAAACATTTTTTGAAGCGCGTCTGCTTCATACGTGTTAAGCACTAAAGCAGCAGTCTTTGCTTCTTCTTGATTCATACGCATATCTAGCTTAGCCTCAAAGCGATACGAAAATCCGCGTGTTGCTTCGTCCAATTGGTGTGAAGAAACTCCCAAATCCGCTAAAATGCCATCCACTGTTCGGACTGCATGCATTTTCAAAAACCGACGCAAATACCTAAAATTGCCTGGCACAATAGTAAATCTACTATCTTGTAAAGCGTTTGCCATTGCGTCTTGGTCTTGGTCAAATCCAAACAATTTGCCGTTTGTGCCCAATTGCTCCATAATCAACTTACTATGTCCACCACCTCCAAATGTCGCATCAACATAAATTCCATCTGGCTGTATGTTGAGCGCGTCCATACTTTCTATGGGTAGCACAGGGCGGTGATATATTTTTTCCATAGTATTATTCTGCAACAGGCACTTTTCTAATTGTCAATATTCTATTTTAGTACCTCATGTTAGGTAACTGGTTACTTGTTAGTAATGGTTAGTAATTGATGTTACACCGCTAGCTTTTAGTCGCCTTATGGTGGAGCATTCAAAAGATTCAAAAATAGAACTTTGTCAAATAATCTTACCAACCATTAACCGAATAACCAGTTGCGCAGCATGAGTTAATGTGTTATTCCTAGCAACTACTCGCGTTCATTATCCAAATTTGACTTTCCTAGCACTTCTTCTGCCAAATCTGAGAAATCTTCGGGTTCAGCATCAATCACTTGATCGTATTTCTCGGTCGCCCAAATTTCAATACGATCATTGTACGCCGAAAGAATCACGTCTTTATCAATTTCTGCATATTCAAGCAGTCGTTTATTAATTAAAATACGATCTGCATTGTCCATCTCCACTTTTTGTGCGCCTCTATAAAAATAGCGCACAAATTCGCGGTTTTTCTTGTTGTATAAATTCAGTTGATTGACCTCTGCCGAAATCTTATCCCAAACAGTTTCAGGATAAAGCATCAGACAGTTATCAAAACCTCTGTTAATGATAAAAGTATGCGTCATGCCCTCGCCAAGCTGTGCAATTAGCCCAGTTGGTAAGCGCATCCTGCCTTTAGGATCCATTTTGCATTCGTATTCTCCTAATAACTGCTGCATACTTCACCTTAATTGGTGTCAAATAACTTCTGCCCAAAAAAAACAGAATAGCCTAATCAATACTTGTTAAAAAAATAATACAAAACCCCTTCTTAAAAAGGGTGATTCAAAAATATAACTTTTTTACACATTTTCCCATCTTTTTCCACTTTTAAATAAAATTTTAGCCACGCATCCAGCTCCTCTTTTGAGGATACTTTTTCCGTTGCAAACTGAAGCTTTATTGGATCTAAGTCTGCGAATTTATTGTCCATTTTTGTTTTTTGAAAATCCGTTATTTTCTATAAAAATTGGCAAGCCTAAAATTCCAGCAGGATGTTTGTCGTCAATAAAAATGACAGGTTTGCTTTTTATTCTACTTATATATTTTTCAAGGCCAAGCTCTTTTACTACAGCAGCTGCCCAAGCCCATCCGTTGCCTGACCAGATTTCGACCTTGAAACCTCTGTTGTGTAAACTTTTGATATATTGCACATGAGC
>JAAUTG010000271.1 GCA_012031785.1 Saprospiraceae bacterium
AGTTTCGATACTTTTGAAACGTTTGAAAACTTCGCTGGTATGAATCAGTTTATCACAGTGGCAGCGATTCTAACCTTTGGGGTTCAGTTATTGATGGTAATTAACTTTTTCTACAGCATTTGGTATGGTAGAAAAGTAACAGATAAAAACCCGTGGAAAGCTACCACGCTAGAATGGACTACACCAGTAATAGCAGGGCATGGAAACTGGGAAGGAAACCTTCCAAGTGTTCAGCGTTGGGCTTATGACTACGGTAAAGATGGTCGTGACTTCATCACACAAATTGAACCGATGAGTGATGAGGAAAAGAAAAATAGTACGCACTAATAGGAAGTAAGACAAGTTTAGATAAGTAGGAATTGGTGTCTAAGCACGATTTTACTTGTCCAAGATGTTGCCAGAAAGGTAATAGAGATAATACCTCTGTTACCTTTTTAGCATCAAGCAATTTTAGTTTTTATTTTTTAGTTTGTTAAAGTCATGAATAAGGAATGAACAGAACCTCTGATGTGGCAAATACTTTATCGAATGTAAGCGGTTTAAGGCAGCTTTTAGCAGACTTCAACGCCTTGGTGAAATTGCGACTTTCTCTTACTGTCGTGTTTTCTTCCATCATGGCATATTTAATTGCTGCTGAAAATGTAGAAAACATTGCTCGAATCATGGCATTGGCTTTGGGAGGTTTTTTAGTTACGGGTTCTGCTAACATCTTGAATGAAGTGCTAGAACGCGACTTTGATAAATTGATGAAACGTACAGCAAATCGTCCTTTGGCTTCTGGTCGCATGGACGTGTCAAATGCGGTACTTTTGGCTGGCTTTATGAGCTTATTTGGCATCACTTTTTTGGCGTTGTTTAATACTGGAACCGCTTTGCTTGGTACCATCGCCCTAGTAAGTTATGCCTTTTTGTACACGCCCTTGAAGCGAGTTAGTCCATCTGCGGTTACAATTGGTGCAGTGGCTGGTGCTTTGCCTACTTTGATTGGATGTGTGGCTGCTCAAAATACGGTAAGCTGGTTGGGTTTGACGCTCTTTAGCATTCAGTTCTTGTGGCAATTTACCCACTTTTGGAGTATTGGTTTTCTTGGATTTGAGGATTATCAAAAAGCGGGTTATCAGTTTATTCCAACTTCTAATGATGGAACTTCTATTAATAAAAGTGTTGGTAATCAGGCACTTATTAATTCTTTGCTTTTAATTGTGGTTGGAACTGTACCTTTTTGGTTAGGAGCAACTGGTGTTGTATCTATCATTTTCGTGACCTTGGTTTCTCTTTGCTTTGCTTATTTCGCATGGAACTTTTATACCAAGTTTAATAAAGAATCCGCCCTACGTTTGATGTTTAGCTCTTTTTTGTATATCCCTTTGGTGTTGTTGGCTTATTTTTTTGATAAATTATAGTTGTGCAGATAGCCTATCGGCTATTTACATGACATCAGTCAGAAGAAAAATATTTTGAATCTTAATATAAAATCGAAGTTGTATGGATGTGATAATCAATCAAGAAAAAGTAGAAGTAAAATACCATCTATCAAATTCGCGCTTTATGTGGGTTGTGCTAGTATTACTATGATGTTTGCTGCTTTCACTAGTGCTTACGTGGTGAGGCAATCCGCAGGCAATTGGTTAGAGTTTCAATTACCTAATATATTTTGGGTCAACACAGTAGTTTTGTTGTTGAGTAGCTTATTTTGCATTTGTCCTATCGCAATTTTATAGCTAACAATACAACACTTTATAGATTACTTTTGGTGTTCAGTGCTATACTTGGAGTTGCATTTTTGATACTTCAATATCAGGGCTGGTTAGCGATGGAAGCGATTGGTGTAGAATTGAAGGGCAACCCTAGTGGCTCATTTGTGTATGTAATCTCTGGTGTCCATGCCGCACATATTTTGGGTGGATTGGCAGCTATATCGGTGGCTTTGATTCATGCTTTCGCACTCACACACAAAGTGACGGAAGCACGAAAACTGCGCTTCGAATTAACATTAACCTATTGGCACTTTGTAGATTTTCTTTGGATATATCTAATTCTGTTCTTTACTTTGCAGTGAAATTGAATCTAAGGGATTCAATACCGACTTAAAAGTATCGAATTAGCGGTAAAAGTGAAAATAACTTGTTGATTATGAGTAGAAAATAGATTTTTATCCAATCCGAAAGTAATCCAAATAAACATTAGCAAGATACTTGAATTTAAGATTTTCAAATTTTCTATAAACAATGGCAACAGAAACAACTGCAATCGAACAAGAACTAGAACACAGACACGACGAAACATCTAATGATGAATGGTCGGGCGCGAAAGAACCCTTTAGAGCGAGTTACGGAAAGTTGATGATGTGGTACTTCCTACTATCGGATGCTTTTACCTTCGCTGGATTCCTTATTGCTTATGGTGCGCTTCGTTTTAGTATGCCTACTTGGCCCGTTCCTGATTTTGTATTTTCCACTGCGCCCTTAAATAATCTTGGGCTTGGAGAAGAAGCAAAACTACCACTGATATTCGTAACTTTCATGTCTTTCTTATTGATTGTGAGTTCCGTAACTATGGTTCGTGCAGTACAGGAAGGTCGTCGTGAAAACAAAAATGGTGTAGTATTTTGGATGGTACTGACTATTGTGGGTGGACTAGGTTTTTTGAGCTGTCAGGCTTGGGAATGGACTAAGTTAATTGCTGGTGAAGGTGTTTCTGTAACCACTAATCCTTTTTCTACGTTCGAGCAAAACGGACGCTATCTAAGTGGCGAGGAATTAGAAAAAGCTGGATTCAAAAAGATAGAACATGAGGATCATGGTGCAGTAGCTACCTACTATTTGCCCAATAATGCACCTGATTTGGAAGAAAATAGATATTTTGTAAAAAAAGATCATGGTGGACATGTGCTGGCTGGAGAGACTTTTGAGGCAGGTCAGTCTTACTTGGTTACCAAGAGCCACGATACGCACTTGTATGAAGTAGGAGCTTTCCAAAAAGAAGACGGTACAATTGGTAAAGAAAGTTTCGGTCCGAAGGCTTTTGGTGCGTTGTTCTTCTTTATTACTGGCTTTCATGGCTTTCACGTACTTTCTGGAGTGATGTTCCTTATTATTATTATGCTGAATGCCGCAAGTGGACTTTATGTAGAGCGCAGAAATGGCTATGAAATGATAGAGAAAATTGGACTATACTGGCACTTTGTGGATTAGTATGGTCTTCGTTTTCTTAGTATTCTACTTATTGTAAGTCAACGTTTTATACCTCATTCGTTTACATTAAAAAATAATTACGATGGCACATACATCATCACACGAATTATCTCCAGCAGAATACCAAAAAGCAAAAAAAGATGCTTATTTAGGCTTTTGGATTCTTTTAGGCGTGACTGTTTTTGAAGTGGCGGTTTCTTTGCTAGGAAAAGGATGGATACCTGGTACAGAAGGCTTAGCAAAATTGTCTTGGGTAGTTATTGCCGCAGGTGCTATTATTGCGGTACTTTCTATTTACAAAGCGCGTTACATTATCCTAGAGTTTATGCACTTAGGGCACGAAGTGCAAGGATTAAGATTTAGCGTGCTGTTGCCTACTGTGTTACTGATTTGGGCAATTATCGCCTTTTTTCAAGAAGGTGACGCATGGAGAAAGCGCAGGGAATTGATTAAGGATAAGAACGAAATCCGCTTAGATGCAGATGGTAATATTATCGCGCCTGCTGCTGAGTTAAAGGGATAAGTGATAAAGCAAATGCTTGATTCTGAATGAGTAGCAGGAATAAATTAATAATTTACTCTTTGTGATGCGATCAGTGTTTTGCCGAAGAAGTGAAAGGTGAGTTATATGGCTCACCTTTCGCATTTAATGCTTATAGCCCATTTGCCAGCTTCAATAACTGGCTGATTTAGAGCTTTCGTAGCAAGTTTTTTTAAAATCTGTATCTAAAAATAGAAGCTGAACGGCGAATGTATGACAAAACCCATCTGTTGAGAATATTTAAGTAATTGATAATCAATCTTTAAATCGCATATTTTATTTATGTTAGTCGCCCAGTTTCAAAAATTAAAAGACTACCCCTATTGATGAGGCTCACGTTTTAGAAGTGCCGATTCAATCGTTATACTTATTTATCCATTTTACATTTCCTGCCTTTTACACACAGCCAGTCAATTTTTGACAACAAAAGTGCGACTAACCTGTTAACGTTTTTGTATTTTCAAAGTGAAACACAAGTAAAATTAGACAAATACAATTTAGGTTAATATGGGAATTAGGAAGATAATTCAATTCTTTGCTTTGGGATTGCTGTTGATAGTCCTGCCTGTTGGTTCTTTACTTTATTTGCGCAGTGGTTATTTTGAACGCTACAATGCGCTTCAAGAATTAAAAGACTACGGTAAATTGCCTGACTTTCAACTGCAAACACCTAATGGTGGCTTGAACAACCAGCAATTGAGAGGTAGGTATGTGGTGCTGGGTAAGATGGAAACTTTTGACGAAAGTCATCCTATTATTGACCAATCTAAAAAGTTATTCACACAATTCGGTGATTCTAAAGAGATTGCAATTTGTACTTATGTCCGTGATATGGATTCATTGGCAGTAGCACTTTTTTTAGACAAAATGATTCAGGATACTGCCAGCCACTGGTACTTTTTGAGTGGAGAACCAGTTTTTAAAAAATTGTTTGAGGAATATGAGCCTAATTACTTGGCGTTGATAGATACTTCCTCTGTGATTCGTCATTTTTACAATGCAGATAAAGATACAGAAGTTGGAGAAATGGCAAAACATGTAGCCATGTTTGTAGCACCATTGAAGCGTAGCGGAGAATTGATATACGAACGTGAAAAAGAGAAATAAGAATTAGTAAGGAGATTTTAGCTAATTTCCCTATTAATCCTAAAGTTTTAATCAAAATCACCAAAGACCAACCGACAAATATTTAACTATTAATCACCGCAATAACAAACTAAGTTGATTGCGAACAACCAAAAATTATTTCGAGATGAGTAGCTCATTTCTTGCAAAAACGCCCAACTTGGCAAGGGCAAAACAATTAAACCTAGCCGCTTGGTTAGTTACTGTTGTTGTGTTGGTACTCGTAGCACTGATGCGCGAGGTAAGTTTAACCCTACCGGAAGGCTGGGACTTGAGTTTCTTGGTTCCTTTTCATGCGACAGTGAATGCCTTAACTGCGTTAGTGCTGATTGTGGCATTAGTGTTCATAAAGCAAAAAAACTACACAGCACACCGTGCCGCGATGACTACTCGCTCGCACTTTCAGCCATTTTCTTGTTATCCTATGTAGCCTATCACTTTACCCATGACTCGACGATTTTTGGGGACATCAATAAAAATGGAGTGTTAGAACCAGAAGAAAAAATATCAGTAGGCAGCACGCGCACTGTTTATTTGATACTTTTGGCTAGTCACATCTCTTTGGCAGCCATTATTTTCCCATTTATTCTATTCACTTTCATCCGATCTTTTACCAATCAATTTGCGAAACACAAAAAAATGGCGCGCTGGGTATATCCACTTTGGCTATACGTTGCCATCACGGGTCCAATTGTATATTGGTTGCTAATTCCCTACTATTAAATCATGTCGTGATGCGGTGATTATGGGTTGAATTGGTGATTTATTGCGATGTAAAATGCTCGCTGCGAGATACTTAACCTCGAAGGTGAATCACCAAATTAATAAATGAATTTACACCATTTTTTAAAAGAACAACAATCTAGTGGAATAAATCATTAGAATGACTTCACGCATTCTAAGTTCAATTAAGAAGATGCTCGTGGGATGCTTTGGACTTTATCCATCCCGAAACCAAACCACCTATTGTGTTTTCTGAATGGAGTGCCGTAAATGGGTCTATGTTGAAACGCAGAGATTATCAGTTTAAATTTTTGGTGGAAAAAACACACCAGTTTTCTATGTTCAATGACGAAGGCAACGCTGCAGCCATTGATGAACTAGTGAAGGATTATCCGCTTATTCATTTCTTAAAACTTGGCGAAGATGAGTGAAAATGAACTATCCTATAAAATTATAGGTGCTGCTATGGAATTGCACAAAGCATTAGGTCCAGGCTTGTTGGAATCGGTATATGAAGCGACTTTAGCCTATGATTTGAAGGAGATAGGGTTAGAGGTCAAAACTCAAGTCCCAATGCCTTTAGTGTATAAACAAGTAAAACAAGACGTTGGTTATAGAATTGATTTATTGGTGGAGAATAAGGTAATTATTGAGCTAAAATCAGTTGAAAATTTGGCTCCCGTTCATTTTACACAGACCCTGACTTATTTGAAACTATCAGATAAAAAGTTAGCTTTACTAATCAACTTTAACACAAAACTTTTAAAAGATGGAATACATAGAATTGTTAATAACTTATAAGGATTCACGCAAAGGCTTGGCGTACTTTGCGGGTTTTTCGCGGTCTTGCGTGGAAAAAATAACTATGGTGAATACATAGAATTGTCATTAATTTATAGGGATTCACGCAAGGACGCAAAGGGGGTTTTACGCAAAGTACCGCAAA
>JAAUTG010000272.1 GCA_012031785.1 Saprospiraceae bacterium
TAGATTGTCAAGTCGCTTTGAATGGTCGAATTAGTCAGACACTGATTGATCCCAACGTGGATTTTAGCAAAAACAACGCGATGGCTGGCTACCTAAAAAATGGATATTGACAAACAGTCATTTGGATAGTTCATTCAAAGATAAACTACCCAATCAATAAAAACAACTAATCGTTCCTTGACAGGTTTTGTGGCGTAAAAAGCCAATGAAAATAACGCAATATTTTTTCATTTGGCGACTGTTGACAGCCATAAAAACTGCTGAAGAACCCAACTAATACAGAAATGCAACGCTTACTTTGGATTTGTTTTTGTTGGATACCTTACACTATGTGGGGGGTGTCAATTGAAGGTTATGTAAAAAATGCAGCCAATCAACCGCTTATTGATGTGGAGGCATACCTAGAAGAAACTACCCAACTGGTTAAAACAGACCTCAATGGATTTTTCCGATTTGAAGGACTTGCAACTGGAACTTATACCTTATTGGTGTTTGCACAAGACTATAATACACACCGCCAGCAGCTTAGTTTAACCAGCGAAACAGTAGAACTGACAATTGTGTTGGAAAAACTATCCCGCAACCTCACCACAGTAGAGGTTTCCGCCGAATCTACGCTGAATGGAGTTCGCCATTTGCGTGGCGTGGAAGGGGTTGCTATCTATGCTGCCAAAAAAAGTGAGGTAATTCAACTCGACCAACTTCAAGCCAACCTTGCCACCAACAATGCTCGTGAAATATATCGTAGTGTAGCTGGGTTAAACGTTTGGGAAAACGATGGTGGTGGTTTACAACTTGCTATTGGTGCGCGTGGGCTAGACCCCAACCGAACTTCCAATTTCAATACCCGTCAAAATGGATTTGACATCAGTGCGGATGCGCTAGGCTATCCTGAATCGTACTACACGCCACCTGCACAAGCCCTGCAACGCATTGAAATTGTACGTGGTGCGGCATCTTTGCAATACGGAACTCAGTTTGGTGGTTTACTCAATTTCAAGCTGAAAGAAGGTAAACTCAACGACCCTTTTGAGTTCATTTCAGAAAATACCGTTGGCGCTTTTGGCTTGTTCAATTCATTTAACAGCGTAAGTGGCACTAAAAATAAAGCCAGTTACTACGCTTTCTATCAACGCAAACAAGGCGACGGCTGGCGACCCAATTCAGGATTTGAGCAAAACACCGCCTACATGGACGTACACTACCAATTCACTCCTGCGCTACGAATGGGCGTAGAACTGACGCACATGAACTACTTGGCACAACAACCAGGAGGTTTAGCAGACTTTGAATTTGCACAAAATCCTCGCCAATCGAAGCGCGAACGCAACTGGTTCAAAGTCAATTGGAATTTAGCAGCCTTACACTTCGACTACGACTTTTCTCCTAAAACCCACCTCAATTTCCGAAATTTTATACTTTATGCAGAACGCGATGCACTTGGTGAACTCGGACCAATTAATCGTCCAGACCCTTTGCGAGCGCGTGACCTGATTGTGGGACAATATCGTAACTTTGGTTCAGAAGGTCGCTTGCTACATAAATACCAATTGCGCAATCAAATCGCCAATTTTCTGATTGGTTATCGTTACTACCAAGGCTATACGCGCAACCGCCAAGGTGATGCTTTTGCCAATAGTGATGCGGATTTTCGCTTTCTTAACCCAAGCAACCTTGAACAGTCTGATTACGAGTTTCCGAGCAGAAATATTGCTTTTTCTCCGAAAATTTGTTTAATGTCGGAGCGCAGTGGACGATTACGCCTGGCATTCGCTATGAGTACATTCGCACTGCTTCAGACGGCTATTATAAACAGCGGGTGTTTTCGGGCGGCGAGGTCATTTTTGAACGCCAATTAGAAGATGCCAAATTGAATGAACGACAGTTTGCTTTACTCGGTTTAGGAGTAGGATACCGTTTTAAGCCCGAAATAGAAATGTACTCCAATATTTCCCAAAACTATCGCTCCATCAACTTTAGCGATTTGGCGGTAGTCAATCCCAACTTGATTGTAGATTCTTTGCTGCGCGACGAAAGCGGCTATAACGCAGACTTTGGCATACGTGGTAGTTTCGCAAAAGGCTTGATTCGCTTCGATGTGAGTGCCTTTTATCTTCGCTACAACGACCGCATCGGTTTAGCAGAAATTGTGGTGCCAGACCCTAGCACCATTGAGCGTTTAGTAGCCTTCCGCACCAATATTGGCGATGCTCGCATACTAGGCTTGGAAGCCTACGCCGAAGCTGACCTCTGGCGACTTTGGAAAGGAAAGGATGCCCAATTCTCCTTCAGGCCATACCTTAATTTTAGCAGCTTAAATGGCACATACCTTTCCGGAAAACCTGAATTTGTGGGTAATCAAGTAGAACTAATTCCACCTATCACCCTCAAAACTGGTTTTGCGCTCTCCTATCACGATTTTAGTGCCAACTACCTCTATACTTATGTTAAGCAGCATTTTAGTGATGCGACCAACGCTACGCTAGTTTCCAACGCTACTCGTGGCTGGATACCTACCTATCAAGTGATGGACGTATCGCTGAGCTATGAATTTAAGCGTTTTCGCATCCAAACAGGAATCAACAATTTTACCAATACGTCTTATTTCACTCGGCGCGCCACAGGCTATCCTGGACCTGGCATTATTCCAGCAGAAGGTAGAAGTTGGTATCTGACCGTAAGAGTGACGTTGTAAATATGACGTTTTTAAGGATTTGGTTATTTATTCGATTGGTGGTTTGGTTTCTTGTGATTAATGGGTTATGTTGATTATTAATCTCTGGTCGCTTCATTTTTAAGTCTTCATAAAGCCCAAAAATAGAACCCTGACAAATAATCAACCCGACAAATAACCAAAAATCACCCGCTAACATTAGGTGATGTAAATGCCTTTTTCATCTTTGGTACTTTAAACACAGTACAACAAATATGGACTACATCATCAGTGGTATTCAACAAATTGGAATTGGGGTTTCTAATGCTGACGAGGCTTGGGCTTGGTACAGAAAGTATTTTGGCATGGATATTCCCATTTTTGCCGAAGCAGCAGAAGCAGCACTCATGCTGCCTTACACTGGTGGAGCACCACGCAAACGCTACGCCATCCTAGCCATCAATTTGCAAGGTGGTGGCGGTTTTGAAATTTGGCAATATAAAAGCAGAACGCCACAGGCTGCTACATTTGAACTACAACTCGGCGACTTAGGCTTGTTTTGTGCGAAAATCAAATGCGCGGATGTGCAAAAAACTTACCAATTCTTTAAAGCAGAAGGTGTCAACTTAGTATCAGCAATTCAACAAACCCCAGATGGCAGTGACACTTTTTATCTACGCGATTTGTATGGTAATTTATTCCAAATTGTGCCTTCGCAGGAGTGGTTTCAATCGCCTAAAAGACACCTGACTGGCGGAGCTTATGGCATCACTATTGGAGTTTCTGACCTAGAGCGTGCCTTGCCAATTTATCAACAATTACTAGGTTATGACGTAATAGCTTACGATAAAACTCAACAATTCTCTGATTTTCAGGCACTCCCAAGTGGAGATCACACCTTTCGTCGAGTGTTATTGCGGCAAACCAAAGCTCCAGTAGGCGCATTTGCCCCAGTATTGGGTCGCAGCGAAATTGAACTTGTGCAAGCCTTAGACCGCACTCCTCATAAAATCTACGCTGACCGGATGTGGGGTGATTTGGGCTTTATCCATTTGTGCTTTGATGTTCGAAATATGGATCGCATTGGTGCAAAGGCAGCCCTATTGGGACAACCTTTTACTGTGGATAGTGGCGCAAGTTTTGATATGGGAGAAGCTGCCGGTCGGTTCACTTATATCGAAGACCCTGACGGAACGCTGATTGAATTTGTGGAAACGCATAAAGTACCCATAGCAAAAAAGTGGGGCTGGTACTTAAATCTAAAAAATCGTCAACCTGATCAAGCTCTGCCGCGTTTCATTTTTAAAAGCACTTGGCTTGAATCGAAAAAAATAAAACTGATTGCCCTGTCAGCTACTTATGTTACGTAATTGACTGACATATTACGCTAAAAGTCCGAAAAATCTGTAGGAACTTATTGTAGCTTGGTGAAGTCTTCAGTTGACGACATTCGACTTGAAGTCACTCCAGCAACAGATAAAAATTTGTTTCTGACAAAAAACTAATTTTGACTATGGAAATAAATCAAGCATCAAAAGAGCAGAATATACAACAGGACGCTTCTTGCAAAACACCTAGGTGGCTTACTTTAAAGAACTTTTTGAACAATTTAAAGCCTAAAGATTTTAAAGAAAGCCTCCAGCAAGCAATTCAACCCATTTTGATAGACGTTCGGACGGCAAAAGAGTTTGAGGAATACCACTTTGAGGATGCAATCAACATCAGCTATTTTGCGGAAGATTTGTGGGACCAACTCAACGCTTTTCCTAAAGATAGTACCTTTTTTGTTTATTGTAGAACTGGAAGAAGAAGCATTCGGGTATGCACTTTGATGCGCAATGGTGGCTTTGACAACCATCGCGTCTATAATTTGGACGGTGGTGTAGTGGCATGGAAAGAAGTATTTGGATAACTATTGAATCCATCTTGCTCGTTTTCGGTTACATCTACTCGCATAAAAAACAAAAAAGGCGATGTTCAGCACCTGAACACCGCCTTTTCTTGTTGCGAATTAATATTCCACTATGATTAACGCTTCACTGTAAATGGCTGTGTTGTGTAGCCTTGTTCTGTTCTTACCGTAAAGAAATACTGACCTGCTGGTAGCGCGGTTACGTTGAATAACGCCTTATCAAATTCTAAAGCACCATTTTTGCGCTGATTGAAAATTCTACGACCAGTAGCATCTGTGATTTCATATTCCACGAAAGTACTTCTTTCTGTTAATGTTAAAGAAGTCGTCAATTCATCACTAACTGGGTTAGGATAGATTTCCATCTTAAATTCGTTTGCAGTAAGCAAGTCTTTTGTGCTGGTTTCGATTTCGTTTACGAAAACGGCTACACACAACGAAGATGATAACCCTGTAAATGTGAAACCAGCATCAACATTTGGAATAATATCATCTACCCATTCATTGATACCCAAATATGGTAAATCTAGTTCTGTAAATGTACCATTAAGTTGCTCCAATTGATTATAAGTTGCTGCATCTTTATTTGCATCAAAACCAAATCGGAAAATTCCTTCTCCACGATAGCGAATACCTACCAAATAAGTTTTGTTATCGGCAGGATTTTAAATCCAGGCTCAAAAGTATTGATATCAAAGAAAGATAATGTTAAATAACCTTGTCTTGCAGCAACTGCAGCTGGAAACTCTTGGAATGCCAATGCAACGATTGAAATTTCATCCACAGTAGTTCCTCCATTTTGGTCAATATCGTTCCATTCGTAGATATAAGATTCAACAATTTTAGCCCCTAAGCTATCTGGAGCGTCAATAGCAACAAAAAATGTTGTACTATCAATAGAGTAACCAAGTCCTTTGGGAATTTGGAAACCTGTGATAAATTCTATTTCTCCACCTCCAGCAATAGTGGTTATAGTAGTTACATCTGGCACTTGGTCTGCCTCGATCCAAGTTGATTTTGAGAATACATTTTAGTTACAGCAAAATCTGTAACAGCGATATTATTGGTTTGATTTATATCCGTGCTATCACTTATCACTTCGTATGTCACATCATAGTAGCCTATATTCGATGGGTCTGGTACAAAATCAGTCAATGAAATAATTATAGCCGAATCTACTGCCAATACGCCTGAGCCAATACCAAAGCTATCCTGATAAACAATAGAAGAAGTAGAACCATCAAAAGTACTGTACTCAATAGTAGCTTTTAGCTGCGCTCCAGTAAAGTCATCTGTGCCAATATTTCTTACTACAGCTCCTGGAAGAAATTTGAATGGATCTAACGATTGTAGCTGGTCTGCTGGAATAGCTCCCAAGTTAGCAATTGACACCTCGTCGTTAGAAGCCGCAATATCACCCGCAAAACGAACATTTCCCATAGAAATACTTACGGTTGCGCCAGCAGCAAGCGCAGCTTTAATTTTAACACCATCTTCAAAAGAAAGCATCACGCAAGGCATAGTGATGGCAGGATCAGTACCACCCATTGGAATTACACCCCCTCCAGGCGCATTATTAAAGATAATTCCGCCTATAGCCCCTGCATTTTGAGCTTTGATTAATTTGGAAACAAAAGAACAAGTACCGCGATCCATCAATGCTATTTTGCCAGCAACATCATTCTTAACTCCAGCACCGCAAAGAAGCGTTGGTGCAGCAGTACTATCATTCACTACGATTGCATCAGCAGTCCAGATAGAATCTAATAAGTTAGCTCCAAAAGAACCAACAGAATAATTATAAGAACCACTTAATGAATCAGGTGAGTTCACGATCACGAATTGTCCTCGCAATAGGTCAGTCGCAAAGAAAAGTTGCAAACGAGTAGCGCGAAAATCTT
>JAAUTG010000029.1 GCA_012031785.1 Saprospiraceae bacterium
TTCAGCTAGGGTTACATTTCCAGTTGTGGAAATCGAATCTTGAGCGTAATACTTTCTACTAGTAATGACATCGTTTTCCACAAAGGCAATATCTGATTCACAAGCTTCATTACCGCCACCAGTAGGCGTATTGGGTAAATCAATTATCAAATGGGTCAAGCCGCAACCACTATCTTCTGTTGTGTTTTCAGAAAGTGTAGTCGCCAAAACTTGAGGATTAGCTTGAATATGCGTGTTGACATTCAACCCAGTTGTGGCATTAGGAGCAGGAGTTACCCAATTAAGGGTTGTAACTGCATTTGCATCAATAATATTAAAACAAACTTTTGCCAAAGGCTGCGTCGTAGTACAACCTAATTGTGAAGGAAGTGCAATAGGGCTACCGTGGTTAAAATCGTACAAAATCCTCAAGTCAGCTACCGCACCTAAAGTATCGTGCTGTAATGCTTGAGTAGTAACTACTGAAACTATGTAATCGTTATCCAAACTGTTAAGATAATCTGCTTGTATAAAAGGGCTACCCAATGCACTTTCCTCGAAATCGAAAAGCAGATTGGAAAATCCCAAAGTAGTATCTTGTGTGTAAGAAATACCAACCGTTACACAAAGCTGGTGCGGCGATACCGTATTATTAATTTCAGGGTTGCTGAAACTAAGATTAAAACTTTGAGCTACCAAGCTCCCAGCGATACCAACCCAAAATAGGACAGTTAAAATACATTTCATAAAATAATATTGAGCCAATCACAAAAATATTTTCGTTTTCTCGAGGGCGGCATCACTCCTCTGGCACTTGCGAAACCAACCCTAAGTTGGGAAACCAAAAGAAGTTTAAATCAATAGCATTGATGACACCATCCATGTTCAAATCTGCACTACCATTAGTCATATAATCACTCAACTGGCTATTATTATCTATCCAATCCATTACCTCATAATCTGGATTTTCATAATCCAACGTATCTATTGCGCCATCTCCATTCACGTCCCCTGAAGGTAGCACCATAACTCCATCAATATTGATTCTTACATCCGTACCATACACTGCCGCAGACGGGCTGGTGAAGTCAATAGTTGTCTGAGCTTTCAGCAAACTCGAAAAACAGAACGCTATTAGTAATGCAAAAAGTATTTTCATCATTTTATTATCACTTAATTAACTAATAATTCTCAAACATACCACATCTTTTTTAAAATATTAGTCACTTTTTCAAGGCAAAAATAACCCTTATTTTACCATAGAAATCATAATTAACATAGACTTAATATCATATATTTTAAATCATGGTACAAAACTATGAATTTTAAGCCGATATAGAAATATTAACCTAAACGTTAATCTAAATCCTAATTTTTTATGAAAAATTATTATTTATTGGGCTAGGTTTATTCCTGGCTTCGTTTGCTTTTTCGCAAACTGTCATTATTAGTCAGTATATTGAGACTAATACAGGTACTACTCCAAAAGGGATTGAAATTTGGAATCCAACTGCGACTCCTATTGACTTTTCAGTTGATAACTTAGTTATCAAACTAGGCAGAAATGGTGCTGCATTGGCAACTTTAGTTACTATTAACACTGGAATACTTGAAGCAGGTGGAGTATTGGTGATTGGTACTTCTGATATGGACACTGCGGCTGAACTTCCAGATGAATGTTCGACTAACGTTATTTATCGCACACAGGCTTTTGACTTCAATGGTGATGACGCACTTAGCTTAGAGCTAGATGGCGTAGTTACAGACGTTTTTGGAAATCCAGGTTCTGACCCAGGTACATCTTGGACTGGTGGAACGCCTACTGTAAATACAGCAAACAACAACATCAAGTTAAAAGCTGGTATTACTACTGGGGACACAAATGGATGGACAGACCCTAGTGAAAGATTTGAAACAGAGCCTAGTACAAATGCACTTACTAACTTCGGCGTACCTCCAACAGGCTGTACAAGTACAAGTCCTGTTGTTCAATTTGCTTCAGCAGCAAGTTCAGGAGTAGAAGGGAATACAGGTACAACTAATTTTCCAGTAAACGTAACGTTGAGTAGCGACCCTGGTCAAAATATTCAAGTAACCATTACTCGTACTGGTGGTACAGCAACGTCTGGAACAGACTTCGTAGCAGTAGGAGGACCTTCTAACATATTGACATTCAACACAGGACAGCCTTTCCCTCAGACAAGAACATATAACTTAGTCGTTAATGGAGATGTAACACAAGAATCGAATGAAACTGTAATTCTAGCAGTTGCTATCACATCAGGAACAGGTGCTTCTTTGGGCTCAATTACTAGCACTACGGTTACTATTCAAGACGATGATACGCCACTTCCAGCAGTATGTATCAACGAAGTAGATGCTGACCAAGCTGTCAATCCAGACGCACAAGAATTTGTAGAACTAAAAGGACCTGCTAATACTTCTTTAGATGGGTTAGTATTAGTCCTATTTAATGGCTCTAACGATTTGTCTTACGCAGCTTATGACCTAGATGGGTTTTCAACAGACGCTAATGGTTTGTTTGTTATCGGAAATGCAACAGGTGCGGATTATGATGTAACAGACGGCTTTACTGCTTCTGATGGTATTCAGAACGGTGCTGATGCGGTTGCATTATATCTTGGTAACGCAACAGATTTCCCTAATAATACGCCTGTAACAAGTACAAACTTAATCAGTGCTTTGGTGTATGATACAGACGACGCAGACGATACAGGATTGCTTACTGGTCTTGGTGAAACAATTCAATACAACGAAAATCAGAACACATTAGGCACTACCCAATCTATCCAAAGAAGTAATGATAACTGTAACACGGATAACTTCTTTGTAGCTACACCTACACAAGATGCTTTGAATGGTATCGGACCAGTAACGGTTGGTTTTGTTTCTGATGTAGCAGTGGTTGAAGGCAATGCAGGCACAAGTGTTGCAACAGTGTCTGTAACAATGAATATTGACCCACTTCAAAATACGGTCGTTACTATCACCAATGCTGGTACAGGAACAGCAACGTCTGGTACAGACTTCGTAGCGATTTCTGGACCTTCTAACGTATTGACTTTCACAACTGGAGGCGTTTATCCACGCACTTTGACGTTCAATGTGACTATTAATGGAGATGTTACGCAAGAACCTGACGAAACCATCAATCTTACGCTTGCCATTACAACAGGTACAGTTGCAACACTAGGCGATAACGCAGCAACGATTACCATTCAAAACGACGATACACCAGTTGCTTCTGTTTGTATCAACGAATTGAGAATTAGCTCAGATGTGGATGACGACTTAAGCAACAACTTTGTGGAGTTAAGAGGTAGTAATAATACTTCTTTGAATGGTCTTTACTTAGTAGTTCTTTCTGGTGAATTTAACCCTGGACTAGTTGATTTTGCGTTCAACTTGAATGGTGGTACGACAGATGCAAATGGTTTCTTCCTTTTAGGCGAACCGACTAGCGGTTATACCTTTGATACTGGAGATTTACAATTCGCAAACACAGACTTTTTCGGTTCTCCTTCCACGTTCTTGGTAGTTACTAACTTTACTGGTACGGCTGGTACGGACTATGATGCGAATAATGATGGTATTTTAGAAACTACACCTTGGGGCACTGTAATAGACGGGGTTTCTTTGATTGATAGTGACGCTACTCCTGATGTAAACTACAGCGCAACAACCGTAGGACCTCAAACAGGTGACACTGCATTCCCACCAGCAGGTGTAGCAAGAGTTGGTGATAACTGTGCAAACGATACTTACAATCAGTTGTCTTTCACAAGCAGATTACTGGATACACCAGGACAATCTAACGCAAACACTTGTACGGCTTCCATTACTTCAACTTCTGCAACTTGTAATACAAATACAGCAGGTACAGACACTTACACTGCTACATTTGTTTTTGATAAAGGAACAGAAACTGGTACTTTCAACGTATCCGCTTCTGCTGGTGTAGTAAGTCCAATGACTATTTCTGCAAACGGAACAATTACAGTCACTGGTATCAGCGAAGGTGTTAACGTAACTTTGACTATCAACGGCAACGTAAATACCAACTGTCAAATCACATCCGTTGTAAATTCACCAAACTGTATTGTAGTACCAGCAGTATGTATCAACGAAGTAGATGCTGACCAAACAGGAACAGATACACAAGAATTTGTAGAATTAAAAGGACCTAACGGCACTTCTTTGAACGGTTTAGTGTTGGTGTTCTTCAATGGGGATGCAACAAATAATGCTGCTTACGCTGCTTATGATTTAGATGGCTACACTACTAGCGCAACTGGATTTTTTGTAATTGGTAATGTAACAGGTGCAAACTATGGTACAGCACAAGGATTCCCAGCTAGTGACGGTGTGCAAAACGGAACAGATGGTATTGGTTTATACGTTGGAAATGCTACAGATTTCCCAGTAGGAACAGTACCAACTACTACCAACTTGATTAGTGCAATTGTTTACGAAACAAGTGATCCAACGGATTCATTACTTCAAGTGGCATTAGGTGTTTCTACACAATATGATGAAAATGTTAATAGCGCAGGCATTACACAATCAATTCAAAGAAACTTGGATGATTGTAACACAAATGTTTTCTTCGTAGCTACGCCTACTCCAGGTGCAGCAAACGGTGGAACAACCCTTTGTTCAGGTTTGAGTGCTGGTAATTTAGTAATTACAGAAATCATGCAAAACCCTGATACCGTATCAGATGCAAGAGGTGAATACTTCGAATTATACAACGCAACAGCCAATCCAATCAACCTACAAGGCTTGACTATCAAGGATAATGGTACAGATAGCCATATTATTGGCAGTAGTGTGATAGTAGCCCCAGGAGATTATGCAATCTTGGGTATCAACGACACAACTGCTGTAAACGGTGGTATTGTATTGGATTATGAATACTCTAGCTTCTTCCTTGCGAATGGAGACGACGAAATTGTATTAGTGTGTGGTACAACAACCGTGGATAGCGTCGCTTATGATGGCGGACCGAACTTCCCAGATCCAACGGGCGCAAGTATGAACTTGAACCCAACGCAGTTAGCTGGTGACAACAATTTAGGTTCAAACTGGTGTACTTCTACCACGCCTTTCGGAACAGGAGATTTGGGTACACCTGGTGCAGCTAATAATGCTTGCGGTTCTACGGTTATTCCAACCGTTGTCCTAAACGAAATTGGTATCAACCCTCCAGGTACAGATGATAATTTTGAGTTCATCGAATTGAAAGGTACACCTTCTGCAAGTTTAGCTGGACTTACTTTAATCACTATTGATGGTGATGGTACAGGTACAGGTGTAATTGACGAAATTATCAATTTGAGTAGTTTCTCTTTAGGAACAAATGGTTTATTTTTACTTCGTGAAAATAGCACGACCACACCCGCAGCAGGATTTATTCCAACACCTGCTACTGCTACTGCAAAAGACTCACTTACTGCTATTAACATAGAGAATGGTACTGTTACTTTCTTCATAGTGAGTGGTTTTACAGGTACTTTGAATCAGGATTTGGATACAAATAACGATGGAACGCTGGATATTAGACCTTGGACAGTGGGTGTTGACTCTGTAGGATTGACAGACAGCGGTACTGACTTTATGTACGCAGGTGCTGCAAGAAACTTCCCTCAGTTCGGTACCTTCACAGCGGATGCTTTATTCAGAACTAGCGACACCGATACTTGGGCTGCTGTTGAATTTAGTACCAGTTCAGTGAATCCAGGTCCTTACAACTTTTAGTGCAGTATGGTTGGCAACTGGTGTGGATACTATGACCGTAGATACGTTCTTGTCGCCAGGTAATGTGAATACTATTTTCAAAACTGGTCCGACATGTCCTGTTAATCAGAATTTCACAGGTACAGTAGCAGCAGGTACTTATCAAGTATCAAATGCAATCACTACTTCTGGTACAACGACTATTGCAGCAGCTACAACTGTAGTTTTTGATGCAGGAGTTTCGGTTACACTTTCTCCGGGCTTCACAGCTGCTGCGGGTAGCACATTCACAGCTAAGATTGGTGGCTGTACCGCTTCTCTTGCACCTACTATCGTAGAAGCACGTACAGAAGAAATAAAAGCAAGTGTTCAAGAAAACTTGGTTATCTATCCAAACCCACTTTCTGAAAGCACAACCATTGCTTACGAATTGGTGAATCCGACAGAAGTATCAGTGTTGGTGATGGATGTAAAAGGTAAGCAAGTGGCAAACTTGGTCAACAATGCTAAGCAAGATGCTGGAACTTACTACGTAAACTTTGATGCAAGCAACTTGACATCTGGTTTGTATATCGTCATCGTAAGAACAGGTGATAAAGTAATGACAGAGAAAATTTCAGTAGCGAAATAATTAAAAATCAGACAAATAGTGCTGAAATTTGTAGAAGCGGTAGCTCAATATTTTGAGTTACCGCTTTTTTACCAACCTCTTAGCATTAGCATTGCTTGTGTTTTGACAGAAAGATAGTTGCGATGACGAATGACAACGTGATAATCGCCATTTGAGAAGCCCTAAAAAATTAACCGCGAAAACCCGTCTGTATCAACCATCATTCCGTTGCGAAGTAAAATCCAGTTCTCGTTGCCAAGTGTTGAGTTTCGTTCCAAAGCTCTACCTGTATTTCCTACTTCCTCCAATAACTTATGTTACGCAAGTTGCTATTTGCTATTCGCTTGTAGATTGAAACAGGCAAATTGAGAAAAAACAGCTTCGGAGCAATCCAATATCTGTAGAACATTGGTTTTCCTCCTCGCATCTACAAATGTTGGACTTCTCCGAATTCATTGCTTATCAGCTAAATATTTTAAAGTGGTTCAGGTTTTTGATCGCGTTTGAATTTTAATCCAAAGCCAGAGTTACTCGGATTATATTCCCCTACAAATGCTTCATTAACACCTGTTTCTGGTATTTCATCTTCTAAACCCAAAGCCCAATAAATACCATTTAGAGCTAACTTTCGCATAGATGCTTCTTTAAAATCAAAAGGATGCCCTAAAGTGGTAAAAAACACACGGCTAGTATCTCCTGATGCACCTACATAATGCTTTGTCCAAGCCACTGGATTACTTAATGGGAAACGCTCCAATTCATTGTTTTCCTGATGATTAGAGCGTAAGGCAGTTCCTTGTACTAAAAGGGTACAGTCTCCATAAAGTTTATCATATCCCCCTTGCACATGGTAGAGCCAAGAATAGGCTTTAAAAGGCTGCACACCGCGCATAATAGGATGTTGCTGTTGTTCAGCAATCGGAGCAACGTCGGTAAGCGGATTAGCTCCGTCATCAAAATGTCCATGATGTGTAATCCATCGCTGCCCAAACACTTTAGTTGTCCAAGCTGCATTCAAATCAAATTTTGTGGAATCGTATTGTAACGAAAAGCATGCGTGGAAGTTCTAAAACCTACCATAGGTTTACCGGATTCTGCAAACTTTAGGATATGTTGCAACTGTGAATCAGGTAAAGCCCTGAAGCGTGTAAAAAGTACCATCAAATCGGCATCATTCAAAGCCGCAAGTCCAGGAATATTGCTCAAATTGTTGGGGTCAATATTTCCTAGAGAATCCATCGCATAGCAAACTGTTACTTCGCAACCTAATTCTCGTTTTAAAATTTTAGCCAACATAGGCATAGATTCTTCTGAACGATATTCTTCATCGCCAGTTACGAACACTAGTTTTAATGGCTCTTTTTTAGTGGGTTGGCAGTTCCAAATCAATAAGCTACCGAATACAAGTATCACTATCCATCTCATAAGTATAGAAATTATTTATTCAAAGGTAGTTGCATTTTTAAAATTCTGCAAATGAGATGAATTTAAGTGCAATTAATCATCTACCTAATTCTCCATAGCCCTAAAATTGCTCGTTAAAAACTAACGAGCAACCTAAGTGTAGGCATTCTAAAAGATGCCCTACTAAAGTAATTTGAGTGCAGCAATAAATTTAGAGAAACATTTTAAATAACTGAAACAGTAGTAATGACTCAAAAACGACTGTCATTATCATTTAATTTGTATTGATATTCTATTTTCAATATTTGAAAATCAAACAAATAGATTTTAAAATTTTACTACTCCTGTCAATCTCAAAATAGAATAAAATCTTTCATTTTTCTTACTTTTGTCAAAAACTTATTGATTTTTGTCCCACGTCGTCCAAGTTCCTAGTTCTAGTGTTGTAAGTTGGCTATTGAAAAGATTAAGCTAACCTTTGAAAATAGCATGATAACCAATGATCAACTAATAGTTAGACATAAACAACGAATAAAAAACATGAAGCTGTCAAGCATGAAAATACACAATCGCTCGCGTTCAGCAGTTCTTTTTGAAGAAGCCAAAAATTATTTTCCAGGAGGTGTCAATTCGCCAGTTCGTGCCTTTAAATCTGTATTCGGTCCGCCACTTTTTATTAAAAAAGGAGATGGATGTCGCATCACAGACGAGGATGATAATACTTACATTGACTTTTGTTGTTCTTGGGGTCCACTTATTTTAGGGCATAATAACGATAAAATACGGGAGTTGGTAATAGAAACGGTGGCTAACGGAACTTCTTTTGGCGCACCCACTAAATTAGGAAATGCACTTGGGAAACTCATTCTGGAAAACCATCGCTACATAGAGAAAATGCGATTCGTAAGTTCGGGCACAGAAGCGGTCATGTCAGCGATAAGGTTGGCGAGAGGCGTAACTGGAAAAACTAAAATCGTTAAGTTTGAAGGTTGCTATCATGGTCATGTGGACGCGCTATTGGTGAAAGCAGGTTCAGGGTTGGTTACTTTTGGAGTCAGTACCTCCGCAGGTATTCCCGAAGTGTTTGCAAAAGAAACGATTGTATTACCTTTGAACGACCCAGATTTACTAGAACAAACCTTACAACAGTACGCTGATGATATTGCGTGCGTCATTGTAGAGCCAGTTCCAGCAAACAATGGGCTTTTACTACAAGACCGCTCTTTCTTGATGTGCTTGCGTCTAAAATGTTACAAATACGGAATCTTGCTTATTTTTGATGAAGTCATCTCTGGTTTCCGTGTTGATTTTGAAGGCGCAGCAGGTTATTATGATATTCAGCCAGACATTATCACGTTTGGAAAAATTATAGGCGGTGGTATGCCCGTAGGCGCTTATGCTGCCAATAAAGAAATCATGAGTCATATTGCACCCGATGGACCAGTTTATCAGGCAGGTACGTTATCTGCGAACCCTGTGGCGATGGCGGCAGGTTATGCGGCATTGACACAACTTTTGGAAGAGGGATTTTATGAACGCCTTGCGGAAAAAACCCGACAGTTTGTAAATCGTATCCAATATTACTGCGATTCCAAGGGTTACGAGGTAAGTATTCCGCAAATTGGCTCTATCTTTTGGATAGCTTTTTCAAAAGAACGGATTATCAGTGCTGCTCAAATTGACCCTGCCAGTATGGAAAAGTTTAAGGTGCTGCATCGTGAACTCTTGTTGCGCGGTGTTTACTTAGGTCCTTCTGGCTACGAAGTGGGATTTATTTCATCCGCCCATACAGATGCTGATTTAGAGCAAGCTGCACAAATAATGTGTGAGGCTATGGACGTCGTTTTTTGATGCTTAACTTTATGATTTTGTAGGAGTTAAGTGGCTGCTTATGCTTGCCATTTAACTCCTACTAATGTTATGTTATTGGCTATTGATGCTTTAGCCACACCGAATAAGTTAGTACCCTAAAAGCAACTAAAAAAAATCAGCTGTGTAACATCGGTTAATGTCTAAAATGGCGTACACCTGTGGTGACCATTGCCATATCATGCGCGTTGCAAAAGTCAATACTGTCCTGATCTTTAATAGAACCACCGGGCTGTATTACTGCGCTGATATTTGCTTGATGAGCAATTTCGACACAATCAGGAAATGGAAAGAACGCATCCGAAGCCATCACTGCGCCTGTCAAATCAAATCCGAAATGACGCGCCTTTGCAATAGCCTGTTGCAAGGCATCTACGCGAGAAGTTTGTCCACAACCCATTCCCAACAATTGACGATTTTTAACTAATGTAATGGTATTGGATTTGAGGTGTTTAGCGACCGTGTTAGCAAATAATAAATCGTCAATTTCTGTTGCACTAGGTGCTTTTTCTGTAACGACCTTCAAATCAAGTTGCGTTTCGGTATTCAAATCTGTGTCATGAAGAATAACCCCATTTAGGAGGCTTCGGAAAGTTTTTGAGGGTGCATAAAAGTCCTTAATTTTCAATAAGATACGCTGCTTCTTGTGTTGTAATAATTTGAGTGCATCTGCATGAAAATCAGTAGCAATTAGCACTTCATAGAAAAGTTGATTAATTTCTTGTGCAGTAGCCAAGTCCACAGTTTGGTTAGTAATCAAAATACCACCAAAAGCTGAAATTGGGTCAGCAGCCAAAGCATCTTTCCAAGCTGTCAAAACGCTATCGCGCATAGCTACGCCGCAAGCATTGGTGTGTTTCAAAATCGCAAAAGTAGGTGCTGCGTCTTTAAATTCTCGCATCAATCCTACAGCTGCATCAATGTCAACCAAGTTGTTGTAAGAAATAGGTTTGCCCGCAAATTGCTCGAATTGCTTAGAAAAGTCGCCAAAAAACATTACCTTTCTGATGCGGATTTTCACCATAGCGTAGCACTTGGCTATTTCTGATACTTACCCTTAGTTCTTCTGCTTCGTTTTCTCCCAAAAAGTAATTGTAGATGGCAGTATCGTAGTGCGAAGTTGTGGCAAAAGCTCGACGTGCAAAGGCTTTTCGGTCTTCTAAAGTAGTGAAACCGTTTTTCTCATTCAATAGTTGAAATAAGTCATTGTAATCAGCTTGTGACGATACAACCAGTACGTCTTTGTAGTTTTTTGCTGCTGCTCGAATCAATGAAATCCCCCCAATATCAATTTTTTCGATAATCGCTGCCTCATCTTGTGTACTGGCTAAAGTAGCTTCAAAAGGATACAAGTCCACAATAACGAGGTCAATAGTAGGAATTTTAAACATTGCTAGCTCCGTCAGGTGTTCTGGTTCTTCTCGACGTGCCAAAATACCGCCAAATACTTTAGGATGGAGGGTTTTGACACGACCACCTAATATGGAAGGATAATCGGTTAAGGATTCTACAGCTTCCACTTTTACTTCTAAGCCCTGTATATAGTCCTTTGTACCTCCTGTGGAAAAAATTGTAACGCCTAACGCGGATAAACGCTGTATAATATGGCTTAAACCTTCTTTATGATAAACTGAAATAAGCGCCGATTTAATAGTACGCTCTTGCATATTTGTTGATAATTGGTTAATAAATCTGTAACTGCTCTTGATTGAACTCAATCAACTTGTGTTAAAACGGGTTATTGGGCGAATCTTGACATGCGGCTTAATTTAGGGATGCAAAAGTAAGTAGAAAAACCCTAAGTATCAATTAAGTGATGAGTTATAAATTGTGAACTGAGGTCACACAACTGGTTATTTGGTTGTAAGGTTCTTATTTGACCATGTTCTATTTTGAACGTTCCGAATGTTTTATCATAAAGCGACAAGAAGTTGATTGGTGTAACACCATCCGAACAAATAACCAGTTAAATGGAACTAGCTACAAAACATGCTTTTTCTTCCTTCCGGTAGGGAGCAACATAGGTACTTGCTTTTGATAATCTAGATAGGCTTGACCATATTCTTGAATAAGTTTCTTTTCTTCCAATTGTATGCCAATTAACAAATAAAGCACAGTCAAAACAGCCACAGCTAAAGTACCAGTGTTTGGAAACAGGATGAATGCGCCTGCGACTAGAAGTAGTGTGCCAAAATAGAGTGGATGCCTCACGTAGCTATTAAATCCGACAGTTTGTAAGGATACTTCTTTTGAGTTATCAACGCTAACTTCGTTCAATCCTAAAAATTCCCTCACGGCATATCCTTTCATTGCCTGATATATTACCCAAATACCAGAAAACGAACCTCCTAACCCTAGTATTTTAGTCCAAATTGTGGTTTGCCAAATGGCTTCTCGCTCTGTTAACGTATAGACGTAGAAGACGAGCAGCAAACCTACTACCGCAATTGAGTTGTATATTATCCGGTAGTATTTTTTCAGCCATTGGGATTGTATCAAGTGTTTTTTTATGCTGGAAGCTGCTAAAAAGCTATGCAGACCGTAGTACACACAAAGAGTAACTACCAAAAGTAGCATATTGTTAAATTTTATCGTTGAGCTAAAACTAAAGCACCTTCTGCCAAGCTAGTGCTGCTGCACCCAACACCGCACCTTCTTTATCCACCAACTCGGAAATGAGTAACTTGACACGACCATGAAAAATATGTAATAAATTGGCTTCTAAATGTTTAAGCGTAGGTTCAAGTATGAAGATGCCTGCTTTTGCCAAGCCACCCGTCAAAAAGATAGCTTCTGGATTGAAGTAAGCAACCATTTCTGCCAGTTTGTAGCCTAGCATTTCTCCTGTAAATTCAAAAGCTTCCAGCGCAATAGGGTCACTCGCTAAAGCAGCGTCGTTAATGGCTTTTCCTGTTAAATCCTCAAAGTCGTATTTTCTTAAAACGCTCGGCGTATCTTTGGCTTCTAGCAGAAACTGCACTGATTTTCTAATACCTGTGACAGAAGCATATTGCTCTAAACATCCGTTTAAGCCACATTTACAAAGTCTTCCATGACGAATAGCGATAGTGTGACCGATTTCACCTGCCATGCCATCGTTGCCAATATGTAGTTTACCATCCACCACAAATCCACTACCCACGCCTGTTCCTAGTGTGATAACAGAAAAGTGCTTCATACCTTTTGCGCCACCAAATTGTATTTCTCCCAGTGCAGCTACATTCGCATCGTTATTCACATGTACGGGTACTTTAAGTACCTCACTTAGTCCTTGCGCCAATGGCACTATTTCTCCCCAATTAAAATTAGGTGGATTTTCCATGATTCCTGTAAAACAGTTGGTATCTGGTGCCCCCACTCCAGCAAGCAGTAGTTCTACATCAGGTGAAAGTTGGTCTTTCATTTCACTAAAAACAGCCCGTAATTCGTCCAAAAAAACTGGAAACGGCTGGTCAGCGAGCGTAGGAAACCGCTCGAGGGCTAGAAAATTTCCAAATGCGTCCACAATACCTATTTTGGTGAATGTGCCACCTAAATCTATTCCGATAACTGCTTGCGTCGGTTGCATATAAATTTTGTTAGTTCTCTGACAATTTTTGCCTTATAAAACCTATTCGGGTTTCTATCACTTGAATTAGTGCAAAGGAACGAGAAAAAAACAATTAAGTCAAAAAAAGAGGTTGTAGTGCGTTTTAAAAGACTAAAATTTTGATAATCGCTTACTTTACCCCTATTAAAATAGCAGTCGAATCGTTTGGCTATGGTAAAACCTTTATTTAATGGAGCTGATGCTACTGGCTAGAGTATTGGTTTGGGTTTCCTAAAGCATTTTAGTTCCTGCCATAGTTTTCGGTAACTCAGAGAAGGCTTAGATTTAGGTGCAAACTGGAATATTGCGGTTCGCTCCACACTCATTCTCTCCAGCATAGATGAGTAAGGAATAATTGCATTGAGCATCCGTTGCTTTGCATCCTGAAAGTCCTTAATGGTATCTATGTGCATCTTTTTTCGATGATCCACTAACGTAAAAAATGGTATCAATTTGCGCGTATCATACTCATGGGTTTCAAAAAAATGGTACACTTGATTCAAAGAATGCTTGGAAAGTATAGTAGGAATCATTGGGATTAACACAAAATCAACAGATTGGAAGATATTTTCTGCAACTACATTTAGATTGGGTGGACAATCCAAAAAAACATAATCAAAATGTTGTTTTAATTCGTGTAGCACACGGTCAAACCGCTTTTTGGAGTGCTTTAAGTTGTCAAGAATCAAGTCCATATTCCTATTTCTAGGGTCGCTGGGTAATAAACTTAAATTAGGAATAGTGGTCTCCTTTATTACGTCCTCCCACGCTGATTCTAACTTTAATAATTGTCTGATACCTCCTTCCAAAGCAGCAGGTTGATTCAAAATATAAGTAGCAGAACCTTGTGGGTCTAAATCCCAAACAAGTGTTCTGTAATTTTCTTCAGCAGCTAAATAGGCTAAGTTAATACAAGTTGTTGTCTTACCAACACCACCCTTTAAATGATAGAGCGCGTAAGTTTTCATTTTCTCTATTTTGATAAATGGTACTTCGCCTGCGTTGTTGTCGCTTTTTGTTATCGAAACGTGAGCAATGACGTATTAAAAAGCAAAGGTAAAATTATTAACATTAAATTTACAAATAATTAACTTTAATTTTCAAATTCAGTGCTAATCTGATGCGATTCGCCCTTTGCGTAGATTAAAGTATTTTGAATAACCTCAATGTATAGGGGTTCTATACGAGTATGAAAAATCCTTTCAAAACCAAATCGCCAACCTCAGTCAAGCGGTTCTTTCAAATCTCTATGAATGGCAATACTCAAATTCAACTCAAAACCGATGAGTAATGCCATGACGTTAAATTCAATCCAAAGCATAATGACAATCAATGCGCCCAATGAACCATAGAACTGGTTATACGTTCCAAAATTATCTACATAGAAAGAAAAAACAACGGAAATGACGATACAAAGAAGCGTTGCCAAAGTAGTGCCAGGAGAAAGAAAAGGAAAACGCTGGTGAGTAGCAGCTCCGTAGCGATAAATGAAGCCAATACCAGCATAAAATATGAACAAAATAACTACCCAACGAACCAGCGCAAGTCCGACAAAACTGAACCAATCCAAGCGAAAACTATTTACTAACCAATCTACAATATAGCTTCCAGTGATAATAAATACTACAGATATTAGGGAAAGGAAAAAAAGGACAAAAATTAAAGCAATGGCAACCAATTGTTTACGCCAATAAGCGCGTTGGCGAAAAACGACTTCATAAGATTTTTCAAAACTGCGCATCAACGTCATCATACCACTTGAGCCAAAGTAAATGGCGAGAATAAAACCAAATGAAAATAGCGCAATTCTTGGACTTATAATGGTATCTTTAATGAAATCGAATAATTCTGTTCCTGCCTCGCCTGGCATAATGCTTTTGATTTCTTCGTATAGGATATACTCTAATTCTGCGCTTTGTGGTAAGAATCTAAACATCGTAGTATTTAGAAGAGGAAGCATGGTGAATAGGGCAATGATGGAAGGAAACAAAGAAAGAAAAAAGCTGAATGAAATAGCTTGGGCGCGAATGAAAAGATCATCACGCCAGATTTCCTTCCAAATAAAGGAAACAATATACCAAATTGGCGTTTTATGAAAACCTGGAAGAGAAGTTGTCTTCGCCCAGTTTACGACCGCCAAAATGAGGGCATGTTTAGCGATAAAATCCTGTATTTTTTGATATATAGACGTATTCAATAGATTACATGGCTTTGCTTAATAAAGGTCGTCGAATTTAGACAGTAAGTTGTTCAGCGTTCTCAACCGTGCTGAGTTTAAACATAAGTATAACTACAATCCTGCTCTATTTGTTGTACCTATTGGATTTCACGACTCGAAAACCAGTGGTGCAAAAGCGTTCAGTAGGTTTAAATGAGGAACGACTAGCCACACGCAGATAAGGAGTGCTGGCATCGTTATACCAGGAACCACCGCGCAAAATCCTTCTAGTACAATCTCCATCGGATGCCTCCAGCCAGCTACTACCGTTGATAGGAGCATTTAGGAAAGTATCGTGCCAGCAGTCGTACACCCACTCGTACACGTTTCCAGTCATGTCAAATAGTCCCAGTTCATTAGCTTTTAGCGAAGCTACGGAGTGGGTAGTCGCTCTTGCGTTAGCAGCAGACCAAGCTACTTGTTCTATTTGATTGCTTCCGGAGTACAGATAATGCTGTGTATTCAAGCCACCACGCGCTGCAAACTCCCATTCTGCTTCTGTGGGTAAACGGTAGTTTTCCTGTGTTTTCTCACTCAACCATTTGCAGTAAGCAACCGCATCATCCCAACTGACATGAATGACAGGATGATTGTAATTACTTGTGGAGCGAATATTTCCTTCCACATCGCATTTCCAGTTAGCTCCATTTTTGGAGGCTAATTGATGCACTACCCATACCACGCTTGATCCTTGCTTATCTGCATCTGTCTGATAATTAGTTTCTTGAATAAATTGTTCAAAATCTTGTACGGTTACTTCGTGTTTACCGATATAAAAATCGCTGACATGAACTGTGTGCGATGGTGCTTCTTCAGGCTGATGTTGACAATTTGAGTCATCATTAGACTGACAACCCATGAGGAAGGTGCCGCCAGACACAAGAACCATAGCATCGTCCTGTGCTTCCTTGAAAGTATCAGCGGATGAATAAGTATTCCAAATGATTAGACTGCCCCCTATTCCTATTGGGAATGATAGCTATAAATTAGCCAAAGCAGCCAAGACTTTTTTTGGGATGGATTTTCGGATGCAGCTATTTTTGGTGTAGATAAATTTTCTATGGTTTCGAGGAGTGCATGTCGAATTTTGGACAACTCCAGTTGATATTCAGCTTCACTGATAATGTTCATCTGTTGTTGGCTTTGCAACTGATGGTAACGAGCCGATAAGGTAACTACTTTGGGGTTTAAGTGGCGAAATGGCAAAGTCTCTGTGACGGACAGAAGTTCCTCAAAAATCGCTGGCAGTTGGTTCTTGGCAAGCCATTGTTTTAGTATCGTTTTCTTGTCAACCATAGATTGTTCTCCTTTTTAGTGAATAGTTAAGCCTTTGGTTACTTGGTCTTTGGTGGGTTAGATTTTAGGCATTTGCACTGGTATTTGGCGGTTTGATGCTACTGCTTTTGAGAACTTTAGGAGGAATACATCAACAAATAACTGACGTTGCGCAACTTGCTTTTGTTATTATCTCTTTGCCCACATACAACTATTTTGGACAACCTCAATTTATAAGCACGCTCTGCAAACACGCAAAAACCTTTTAAAGCGCGAACTGCGTAGCATCAGCAAACAACTCAAGACCAAAGATATAACAATTTATTTCAAAAAACATTTTTTATCTTTGTATTAGCCTGCTTAATTAACCTTATGCAGTTTATTATTGGCTTTTGCTTACTTCAAGAGCTAGTAACGTACAGGTAAGTGTTTGAAAGAAATAATCGAAACACTTGATTTCTAAAAATGGCATACTAAAAAGTCAAAAAAGCTGGAGTGCTCAAGCTAAAATAGCTGAAGACGAACTGCGTCACAATTAAATCATTTACGTTCAACATAACGATACCAACTATGCGAATATTATTTTTTTTATGCCTGATTACCATTGCCGCAACGTGTATTCAGTGCCATCAAAGGCTTTCCACACAAGTTGACCCCTACACTCGACCAAAGGAAATAGAAGGACTAACTTTTGTGGCACCACGCCGTCCTTTCACCACAGATAGTCCTATGGAGAGTGTGAAGAAAGTAGGCGCAGAATGGATTGCGATTATTCCTTATGCTTTTACTCGCCCTGGAGAGCCTAAAGTACACTATGATAGCAACAAACAGTGGTGGGGAGAAGGGAAAGAAGGTTGTGAGGTGACTATTGAGTTGGCTAAGGCTGCTGGGTTAAAGGTGATGCTCAAGCCCCAAGTGTGGGTTCCGCGTGGATGGACTGGCGATATGGACTTCGAGCAAGATAGTGCTTGGGTAAGTTGGGAAAAAGATTATCGAAACTACATCCTACCAATGGCTGCCATTGCTGAAGCTCAAAAGGTGGATTTATTTTGCTTGGGTACAGAGTTTAAAATTGCCTGTCGCAAACGTGCTCCTTTTTGGTGTCAATTGATTAAGGACGTGCGTACTGTTTACAAAGGTAAGGTCACGTATGCGGCTAATTGGGATGAATATTTGGATATTCCGTTTTGGAAAGAGTTAGATTATGTGGGCGTGAATGCTTATTTTCCATTAATAAACGCACCTACGCCAGACGTACCTTCTATTGTAAATGGCTGGAAACCAGTGATAGAAAAGATGGAGCGACTTCAATCAAAAGTAGATCGTCCGATTATTTTTACGGAATTTGGTTATCTGAGTGTGGCAGGTTGCACGTATAACACTTGGGAATTAGAAGATAAAATGCACGAACTACCTTTGAATGAGCAAGCCCAAGCCAACGCTTACGAAGCGCTGTTTCAAGCATTTTGGAACAAAAAATGGTGGCAAGGTGGTTTTGTTTGGAAGTGGTTTCCAGAAACACCAGATGCACAAGCGAGAGGTTTTAGAGATTACACACCACAGGGCAAAATAGGGACAGAAACCTTAAAGAAATGGTATGCCAAAGGGGTAATGGAAGCAGAACCAACCACGTCTATTTCCAACCAAAATCCTGAAAAATAATAACTGACGTTACGCTATTGGCTTTTACTCAATGATTAAGTGTTTTGAGAGGTAACCGCTGGCAAGTCTTCATTAACATTCGCCACTGGCTTTTGAAATGGGCAAAAAGCGAAGCACAAAGAGCAAATTGCGTAACGTCAACTAATAAAAAGAAATATACGTTCCCCTTTAGTAAGTAGTTCATAAACAAACATTCTTGTTTTGTAATTAATCTATTGTCAACCAATTAACTTATCATTTGTAATTTACAATTCATCACTAAAATGGATTTACTGCAATTTGTAAAAGAAGGTATTTATTGCCCTATCGCGGGCGTTTACATAGACCCTTGGAAACCTGTGCATCGAGCTATTATCACACATGGTCACGCTGATCATGCGCGTTGGGGTCATCAACATTACCTTTGTTCAGATACTGCAAAACCAGTGATAAAATATCGTTTGGGGGTCAACCATATCGAATCTGTACCCTATGGAGAAAAGGTAAACATCAATGGCGTATCTTTTTCATTTCATCCTGCTGGACATATTGTAGGATCTGCTCAAGTTAGAGTAGAACACAAAGGAGAAATTTGGGTAGTTTCAGGAGATTACAAAACAGAATACGATGGTTTGTCGGAAGCATTAGAGCCTATCAAATGCCACCATTTTGTTACGGAATCTACTTTTGGTTTACCTATTTATCAATGGAAAACTCAAGCTAGTATCGCGCAAGAGTTGAATGAATGGTGGCTATCTAATCAATCACAAGGTAAGGTGTCTGTCATTGCTGGTTACGCGCTTGGAAAAGCACAACGTATTTTACAGGCTTTGGATATGTCTATTGGCAAAGTGTTCACGCACAGCGCAGTGGAAAATATCAACGAAACACTGCGCCGCCAAGGTATTAAACTGCACTCAACGATTCGCGTACAATCGGACATGAAGAAAGATGTTTTCAAAGGAAACTTAGTCATCGCGCCTCCGTCCGCCATTCAATCCGCTTGGGCTAAAAAATTTGGGGATAGCTCCATTGGCATTGCTTCTGGATGGATGGCACTTCGAGGTGCGCGACGCAGAAAAGGTGCAGACCGTGGATTTATTCTTTCTGATCATGCAGATTGGGACGGATTGAACGAAACGATTGCATGCTACACAAGCTGAACGAATTTATGTCACACATGGATACACCAATATTTTCAAAAAGTGGCTGCTTGAAAAAGGAATTTGGGCGGAAGAAGTCCGCACAGAATATCAAGGGGAGTTGAGTGAAATCAGTGAAGGTGAGCAAGAAGAAGAACGCACTATTTCAGAAGACAGGTAGAACGATTGGCAGTTTTGTACAACTACTAGACCTTGAAAATTTGATAATTGATAGGTTATCACCTGTTTTGTGTAGCTAAGTACGAAACTACCTAATGTCAAATGATTCACCTAGTGACAAAGCGGATTGCGGAAGCCACCTTGCCACTAAGTGAATAGCCCTGAATATTATAAACGCTTTGCTGGTCTGGCGTCTGGCTTAGGTACAAATTTTTTCAGTAGTTCTGAACTTGCCGTTTGTACACTTTGATCCAATTGTGGCAGTTTTTCTTGCAACTGCGTAATGACGTTATTATATTGATTGACATCTTCCTGTGTGCGCTGTGTGTCTGGCTTTTCTAGCATTTGAATCATCTTAGTGTAACCTTCTTTGGATAGACTATTTATCAATTCAATAAACTTTATGGCTGCATCTCGGTAAGAACTATCCTCTTTGAAAGGAGGCATTGCTCTCAATGATTTTAAAGTCTGTTCCGTAGCCTGTAACAGTTGGGTTTGTAAAGTTTTTGCTGCCGCGACATTTTGTCCGTTTAGTGCTTCCATGAATTGATTATTCAATGTCACGATTCTGTAGTATTTTAAAAATATCGTCTGCTGGTAATTATTCAATTGGTTGAGTTCCGAAATAGCTGAATTTTCTTCTGCCTCCATCAACTGAATATTGTATTTTTTAGCAAAAGCCTTGAACGCCTCATTGTAGCGATTAGATGCTTGATCCACTTTTTTGTTTCTGCTAGTTTTCGAGCTTCAAAATATTTTTCCATTGCTTCGTAAGAGCTTTGGCTGTTCATTTTGAGCTGCAATAATTCAGAAAAATCAGCTTCAAATGAATTGAGATAGTTCTCGTACACTTCCAATGCTGATTTTTGCATAGAATCGTCTATACTACTGCTTTCCAATTGCTTCAACGCTGCAATACTTTTATTGAGTTGAGCAATCAGTTCTTGTCTTTTTGCTCCACAAAAGCAAAGTCGTCACTATGCACAGCATATTGCAAATAGGACATGGTAAGTTGATTTACGGCTTGGTGCTGGTTGTTGAAGAAATCTAAATAATTGCTAATTTCTTCTTGCGTTTGTGCGAAACTTCCCGTCGCCATTGCCATCACTACTAAAAAACTATAAACTATTTTCATAATATATTAAATTTTAATCAATTTCAAGTATTAATTAGTAACACGTATTACCCGCTATTGGCTGCTTGTCTTTGGTCTTTAGCTATGCTAGACAGAACCTTTTTTCTGAATGACTAAAATACGAAAGACCAACTGCTTAATGTCCATTAGTAACCTTCATTCCAAATTATTTACCCAAACTACTTTAGTTGCTTCATCAAGGCTTCCGAAAACAATTGCATTTTGCTCGAATAGCGCTGCCACGGTTAAGGCTTGCGCTAAACTAATATTGGGAATGAAAAACCCGGCTCTGGGCTGCCATTCTCCTTGGTCGGGTTTACCTTCTGCGGCATACAAATTTGAAAAACCTTGCACTTGTAAAAACTCCCGCAGCTCGACATTTCTTTGTTCATTTTCTTCTACACTTAGCTCTTGAGAGCGAGGATTAGCCGCTGTCACCATTGCCCAAGCCTGAATACCAGCACGTTGTAACCACGCTTCAAAGTCAGGAAATCTCATACCTATACAAATCCCAAAAGACTGCTCGTGCGTGTAGAGCCAGTAAGTAGTATCTATATAAGTTTGATGAAGCGCGTTGTAATCCAAAGAATAATCTGTTTTTTTTCAAAATAGATAACGAATCTTTTTCTTTTGACCCAATTTATGCTAAGATAGTCACAAAAATTATCAAAAAATCAATCTACTTGAATCTAATGCAAATAGGAGGGTAAAAGTTGAACACGAATTGCCATCTTTCTGACTAAATTCTTCATATTGGTCTTAAACTTTGAGCATAAGGTTTGGTTTCTTTTTGGAGTGACAAACTAAAAGCAATTATCACAATGAATATTTTTTTTGGACAAGTTTTTCAAACCCTCAAAGATGCTGCTTCCAATTTACTTGGTACGTTGCTTGGGAAACCACAATCGCCCACAGAAGAGAAGTTCATGCACAATCGTATAGCAGAACGTTTGATGTACGTTAATGCGGCAATTCAAGTGCAGGAGGAAGAGCAGCAGTTTTTGGAAACCCACATGACTGTGCCGACCTCAGCAATGACCAATGAATTGGACTTGTTGAAGCGCGAACTGCAAGAATTAATCTCCGAACGCAAGCACCTTATTGAGCAATTAGAGACTTTGTCGCAATCTAGTTCCATACTTACTGCTACCTCAACCACTAAATTAAATCAGTACCAGCAAGATTTGAAAATCCAACTTTCATTAGATAAACCTCAAGAAGTGCTTGATAAGCTGCTTTCAGACTTACAAACTCAAAGTGAACTTTACAACGATGTGATTTTACTTTCCGCCAAACTGCGTTCAGTAAGTCGTCAAAAAGAACTCGGTTTGCTTGCCCTGCCGAACATAGCTTGATGTATAATAACTGGATTTACAGCATTTTACAGTTAATTGACAAGTTGCAATACGACGATTTGATGGCTGCAACCATACGCTGAATCCTTTCAAACTTTGGTCTTAGTTCGTCCATTTTTCCCAAAATTTCCAATTAATAGTATTGCCATCTTCCTTGCGTTTTTCGCGTTCCTTTTGGCGCTTACGTTTAGCACGTTCTTTTTGGCGCGCTCGTTTTTCAGGATTTTTTTCGTTATTGATTAGTTCTCGTTTATCAATCACATAGCGCAGCGAAATACCAGTGTGCGCATAGATTGGACTATCGCCGCCTACTACATTGATAGAAGGTTTAAAATCCCATGAAAGATTCAGTTTACCTAGCGCAATTTCTGCCCCTCCAATAAGCGTAACCCCGAAAGGATCACTGTAATCAGATTCACTACCACTTGTCACCCAGCCTTTGTGTAACCCGCCGCCAAGATACACATTAAAGTTGCGCATTAGAATTGGATAATGTTGTTCCCCTAATAAGGTAATGGTGGTCTCGTCTTGCCGAAAACTTGACTGAATGATAGCTTCTAAAGTAGTGCGTTTGGCAATGCGTTGTTGAAACGTTAAACCCCACTCTGTCCCCAATCGCAATCCGAATGCTGAATCGTAGCCTTGAGCGTTGACTTGTAAACCCAAAAATAGTCCGATGACAATTAAACCTATGTTTTTCATACTGTGTAGATAATGATAAAATTGGAATAGCTATTCCTATTGAGGCTTCAAGCAATCCATAAAACGTCTTTGAGACTTTCTAAGTCTTAACACTTAGAAAGTCTGGACAACAAATAATCAATCGCGCGACACCCGTGAACTGCCCATTTCGTTAACGAACCCCAAACCCATTCACCCAATCTGCTGGTGGACTCACGAAGCCTAATTCACCTTGTTGGTTTTCTGCCATCAAAATCATACCTTGTGATTCAATGCCTTTCAGGTCGCGTGGGGCAAGATTAGCCACTAGCACCACTTTCTGCCCAATCACTTGTTCTGGTTCAAAGAACTTAGCAATACCCGAAACAACTGTTCTTTGCTCAAAGCCTAAGTCTATGGTCAGTTTTAGTAGTTTATTAGCTTTTTTAACTTTTTCCGCCGCAATGATAGTACCCGTGCGCAAGTCCAGTTTTGCAAAATCGTCGTACTGAATGGTTTTTCCCAATTCAGGGTATTCCACGCCCTTGTTGGATTGCTTACTTGCTTCCAATTTTTGAATTTGTGCCGCAATTAATTCATCTTCGATGCGCGTGAATAAATACGCTGCTGCTCCAATCTGATGCTCCGCTTTTAAAATAGGCTCGCCTTTTGCGAACTGCTTGAGCAGTTGCGCCCATTCGCCTTGCTCTTTGACATCCTGCAAATTTAGCATTTGACGCAATTTGTCTGAGGTGAACGGTAAAAACGGACGACAAGCTATACTCAAAGCAGCCACGATTTGTAAACCCAAATTTAAGACCACTTTCACCGCTTCAGGTTCGCTCTTTTGTGCTTTCCAAGGTTCGTTGAACTGCAATAACTGATTGCCCGCAGAAGAAATTTCCATCAGCTCCGTTAAAGCACCCCTAAAATCGAATCGAGCAATCAAACTACCTACTTTTTCCAATCGTGCATGAAGCAAATGCAGCTCATCCTCGAACACCGAAGTATCCTCCTGCGAAGTGCTACTTTTGATGCTCAATTCCAAATCTACTGCTGGCACAACACCTTCGTAGTATTTATGTGAAAGTACCATCACACGATTGACAAAATTGGCGAGATTATTCACTAATTCATTGTTGTTACTATCCTGATAGCCCTTCCAAGTGAACTCACTATCGCGCTGTTCTGGCATGTTCTTAATCATGTTATAGCGCAACTCGTCTGGTCGCCCTTCAAAATCTTGTAAATACTCATGTACCCAAACTGCCCAATTGCGAGACGTAGAAATTTTATCCCCTTCCAAATTCATAAACTGGTTAGCAGGTACATTCACAGGCAAAATATACTGCCCTGTTGCCTTCAAAATGGCAGGAAAAATCAAGCAATGGAACACAATATTGTCCTTTCCAATGAAATGCACCAAAGAAGTATCTTCACTTTTCCAGTATGGCTCCCAATCCTTGCCATGATCCAATGCCCACTGGCGGGTGGAAGAAATGTATCCAATAGGTGCGTCCATCCAAACATAGAGTTTCTTGCCTTCCGCTCCCGGAATATCTTGTGGCACATCCACGCCCCATTCCAAATCTCGTGTCATGGCGCGAGGCTGCAAACCATTATCCAACCAAGACTTGCATTGCCCCAACACATGTGGCTTCCAAGTGCTAGGGTCGTGGTGAGGTTTGCCATCCAGCGTTCCCTGTTCGATGTAATCGCGCAGCCAATTTTCATACTTATCTAATGGTAAGTACCAATGTTTCGTAGTCTTCAGGACGGGCTTTTCTCCTGACAGCGTGGAGCGTGGCTCTATTAAATCTGTGGGATTAAGCGAAGAACCGCAACTTTTCG
>JAAUTG010000004.1 GCA_012031785.1 Saprospiraceae bacterium
GAACTCTTAACGTATTTACGTAGTATTAAGGTGGGTACGCTCATCTTGAATGGGGATTTTATTGATATATGGCAATTCAGCAAAAATATTTTCCAAAAGAGCATATCCAAGTGATTCACGCCATTTTACGCATGGCAGAGCAAGGCACTAAGATTTACTACATCACGGGCAATCACGATGATAGTTTGCGCAGATATGCAGATTTTTCTACTGGGAATATTCACTTGCGCAACCAATTGACCTTACAGTTGAATAAAAAGAAATATTGGGTGTTTCATGGGGATGTTTTTGATTTATCTATCCAATATTCTCCATTTATCGCCAAGTTAGGTGGCAAAGGTTACGATTATTTAATTTGGTTGAACCGATTTGTCAATAACATCCGCGAAAAATTAGGAATGTCTAAAATGTCTTTAGCTGGACGCATCAAAGATGGGGTAAAATCTGCTGTAAAATTCGTGTCAGACTTTGAAGATAAGGCAATTCAGTTAGCTGCCGAACAGGAGTACGATTATGTTATCTGTGGACATATTCACCGCCCGCAGATGCGAGCCTTAGTAAAAGCAGATCGCCACATCATGTACCTCAACTCAGGAGACTGGGTGGAGAACTTAACTGCATTGGAATATCAATGGGGAAAATGGACAATTTATCAGTACGATGAATCTGATTATTTGGATTTACCGCCAATATTTGAAGAAGTGGATGAAGCAGAATTTTTAGAAAAGTCCAGTACAGCTGCCCTTTTTGAGCAGATGGTACAACGTGGGATATAAGAATTGCTGTTCTTTTCGTAGCCCACATGGCAAGAAAAAATCAAACTGATTTGCGAAACACAAGCAGGAAAGTGCAAGCAAATGAACCCGTGCTACCCGTTTCGCAAATCATTGAACCTTATCAAATACACCGAAACTAGCTATGGTCACTTATCTAAACCCAATTCGGCTCTTAGCGATTCGTACTGGTTGCTGTTTTTGGACCAATAATCTATTTTAAGAGTTTGTTTTAAAGTTGCTTTGGTAATCAACCCATCGCCACCATCTTCTGACCAACTCAAGATTTTTCTTGGAAAGGCTTTTTCCGTCTCAATAGTCAAAGTTCTTGGAAGGTGTAAATATTCAATTTTGTAGATAGCCGTCGTTGCTTGTTCCGTTTTAGTGATGGTCACTTTAGTTGGTTTAATGGCTTGATGGCTCAGTCTTGTAAAAGTATTAGCGGGAATCATATCCACATTTCCAACAGGAATACTTTCAGGACGAATACGAATGCGGTTGAAAAGCTCGTCTTCTAACAAAGCTGCATTGACGTTTTTTTCTATATCTCCTTCTGCTTCAAAATAAGAATATTCCAAAACTAGATAGTTTTTCCCTTTCAAATTGAATTGTGTAAAAGTATGTCCACACCATTCTTGTGAACTAGTGGTAAGTTTTTAGAGTGCTAGGAAACTGATCAAGCTGTACTGGCGTAAATACGGAAGTCATCATTGAGTAATCATAGATACCTGTGTTAAATTTTCTAATCGCATTGGTTTTCAGTACCGATACATTATCATTTCCTGCTCGCTCCGGATCATCCAATTTTACTTGCTTGCTTGCGGAAAAAGGCTCGGTCACAAATACCAATACGGCTTCGCCCTGTCGCATTTCGCCGTAGCGAGATTGCTGTAAATCATAGCTATTGACTTCCGCTAATCCCTTATACCAGTATTCCTCAAAAGGGTCAGCTTCGGATGAGTAATTGACTAAAGCAGCAGGGGCGACAGCGCGATTCTTGCTATTGGAATCGCAGGCAGCCAACACGCAGCCTAAAAGAAGTGTAAGAATAGGCAGTAATTTCATCATCGTATAAATTTATTAAGGAAATTAGAAATATACCACAAAAGTTCAAAGCCAATGAAAAAAGGAACTCGAAATGGAGTAGAAGTGACAAATTTTCCGTGTTTAGTTTAATGCACCTCTTCTACTGGTTTCCAATCTAGTTGAAGTAGTAATTGGTCAAAATATTGCTCGAAATATTTCAACGATTTTGGTGCGCTATGGTTGTTGATGATTTCCTTCTCTGCTTTGTCTTTTTTAAGATACGTGAAAGTGCTAGGTAAATCAAGTAGTTTAGCCCCGTCCGTAGGATATAAAGGTTGTAAATCAAAAAAACGAGCTGAATCCGCTTGTACTAACAAGCTATCTATTTGATTTTGGGTGAGATAAGCTTCATAGATACCTTCTCTAGCAGAAAATTGTTTTCCTTCGTAAAGTACGATACCATTAGAAAACACTTTTGCTTCATACACTGGACATTTGCCGTAGCAACCTGTTCGTTTGATACTTGCTAAAACATAAGATTCGGCAGGCTTCGCTTCACTCAAATAATGACCGTGCTACTGTCGGATTTTCCATCAAAAGAAAATTGGCTGGTGTCGTTTGTATCTAAGCCTTTTTGTGTGATAACAGTTGGTTTTTGCGTATTGCAAGCTGTAAGGAGTGCTAGTGTAATCCCTAAAAGCAAAATCGTAACTCGTTGCATATTTTGAAGCATTAATCTGTTCTTTCTAAATAACGCCACTTGAACCCTGAATTATTGGCAGTGAACAAAAATATTTTTATCCACTGCCAACACGCTTATTTTTTAAGCCGCTTATTAGGGGTAGTATTTTGTTTTTTATTCGTGCGCTCGCTTTGAATTTGTTGCTGCTGGCGCATGGCTTCTTCCAGTCGGCTTTGGAAGCCATTTTTTTTCTTAGGCTTATTACGATTTTTTTCTAGTTCTTGTTTTATTTTTTCCTCACTAATTATAAAATTCTTTGTCACTACTGTTTGTAGTACGTTCAAGATACTACTAAACAGTAAGTAGCAAGTCAATCCAGAGGCAAAATTATTGAAAAAGAAGATGAACATCACTGGCATCACATACTGCATGTAAATGATTGCCTTATTGTTGTTCATGGCAGACATATCAATATTTTTAGAATTATATACCGTGTAAGCAATCGTTGAAATCGCCCATAAGATGGTAAATAAACTAATGTGCATACCATAGAAAGGTACATTAAATGGTAGTCGCGTAAACACATCAAAAGACGATAGGTCGGTAGCCCACAAAAAACTAGCTTGTCTAAACTCAATAGCGGCTGGGAAAAATCGGTACAACGCAAACCAAATAGGCATTTGCAACACCATCGGCATACATCCGCCCAACGGACTAACGCCAAACTCGCGGTACATTTTCATTGTTTCTACTTGCTGTTGTTGCTGGTCGTCTTTGAATTTTTCTTTGATTTTTTCCATCTGTGGCTTCAACGCACTCATTTTAGATTGGGAGTACAGCATTCGATAAGTGAGTGGGAAGAGCAGTAGCTTCACAATCAAGGTTAATACTAGAATCACAATACCTTTGCTACCAATTAAGCCAAGCAAAAATCCAAAGATAGGTCGTATGATATAGCGGTTGACAATACCAAGTATGTTTCCACCAAACGGGACAGTTTGCTCAAATTCATTATTGAACGCTGTCAATCGGTCGTACTCTTTTGGTCCGATATAGAATTGCATTCCAAACGTATTGGAACCACTTCCATAAGGAATCTGTAAACTAGAACCCAACACTTTAAGGTCTTTTTCTTCTTCACCCGGCACTTTAATGGTCAGAACACCACCTGCAAAAGCAGTTGTTTTGGCAAGCAATGCAATATTGAAAAACTGATTACTATGGGATACCCATTCCAAAGGTTGACCCATAAAATCTTCTGTATCGTCTTTTGCCAAGCTGCAAGAGGTAGCGTACTCGTCAGGTTGTTTGTAGTACACGGTAGTCAGTCGCCTTTCGTATTCCACGTTACGCTCGACTTTGCTAATATGGTCTATCCAATTTAAGGTCACTGTTTTCGCATCTCTTTGTAGCACCTGTTCCAAGCCTTGAAACGTGACATCATAGCCCAATGTGTAGCTGCCATCAGAAAGTTGATATTTTTGCTCAAAATATTGGTTATCAGCTATTTTTGCTCTAAATACTACCTCATTAGCGCTTGAGGTAGCCTCAAAGTAAAGGTCTTCAGAAAACACCTTTCCTTCTTTTGCATCTGGCACTGGCAACAGGTATTCGAACTGGTCTTCCTTGTTGTCCATCAGGTACAAAGGATGTTTTACCTCACCTTCTTCCACAGGACCCATCTTAAAATGTTTTTTTAACAAGACTTGCTTGATCCGACCGCCTTTATTCGTAAAAGTAATCTTGAGGACATCGTTTTCCAGTACTACTTCTTGCTCGATTCCTTTAGCGGCTGGCGCAAAAGCACCATATATTTCGTTGCGCTGCAAACTCCTCAAAGAATCTATTAAAGCTGTCTTGTTGGAATCTACTAGCGCAGCAGTAGTTTCCTCTAGTGGTAAAACGGGAAGTTGATTTTTCAAGCTATCTTCGCGCAGCTCGGCAAGGCGAATAGAATCTTCTGTGGCTTTAGCTTTTTCAGCTTCTACGCGTGCCTGAGTTTGGAAATACTGCATCCCCATCAGCAACAAAAAAATCAACACAAAACCAATTATCGTATTCCTATCCATAGTATAGTTATTCCAGATTCAAAGAATAGCAACGTTTCCTAGCTCATTGAGACAAGATAAATCACTACTTTCCAATGTAATATCTGTATTAGTTATTTAGCGCGCAAAAATACATTTTTGCTTTCGCATATCCTTAGCATCTTGATTATTTATTAGACTAAAGCTACGCATTAAACGATGAGTAACTCACTTTAGTGATAAGTGATAAATTGTGCGTTATGCGCTGATGTTACGCTATTGGCTATTTGCTCTTGGTCTCTAGCCGCTCTAGCGTCTGAATGTTTTACCAAAATATTCAAGATTTGACAATTTTTTTAAACTAACATGTTTTACAGTTTATTACTAAGAATTATTACTAAGGAGACAAAATTAATACGTGATGAAAGTTCTTATAGTCGCTGCTACTCGGATGGAAATAGAACCTTTATGGAATTATTTAGATGTACATTTTCAGCAAAAAGAGGTTGGACACTTTTTCAGTGTATCCAATCAAGTTAAAGTCTTAATAACAGGTGTTGGGCAAGCGCAAACGGCTTACGCGCTTGGCGTGGCGGGGGCAAAAGAGGAGCATGATTTATGGCTCAACGTAGGCATCGCAGGAGCTTATCATCATGGATTGGAGCTGGGAGAGGTAGTGAGTGTGCAATCGCAAACATTTGGTGATTTAGGCGTAGAAGAAGCAGATGGACGATTTTTAGATGCTCACGAAATTAATTTGATACCTAAAGATGATTTCCCATTTTCGGAAGGCAAATTGGTTCATCCTTCATTTCAGTCTTTTTCTGCTTACCAAGCCGTACATGGGCTGACAGTTAACCGTGTGACTGGCACTACCCAAAGTATTCAAGCGATTCGAGCAAAATATCCACAGGCAGATATAGAAACGATGGAGGGTGCAGCTTTTTTTTATGCCGCACTTTTGCAGCGAGTGGCATTTATGGAATTGAGGAGTATATCGAATTATGTGGAGCCTAGAAACAAAAATAATTGGGTAATGGGTTTAGCAATTCGCCACCTCAACGAGCAACTTATCCAACTCTTTCAACCTTTGCTCAATTAGAAAACTAATTTTTTCAAAAGATACTTTTTAAAATTGTCTTATCTTACCCGCAAAATGATTAACCATGATAAGCGAATACACTTTTTTAAAAGGTAAGCCGTACAAAAAAAGCCTACTTGATACTGCTAAATGGATGGTGGAGGGAAAAGAAGAACAATCCATTAGCTTAAGAGAAGCCAAATCTCTATTTATAGACGCTTTGGACAATGGGTTTATTACTAATATCGAGCGGCAGACCTTAGCCTATTTGTTAGAGATTTACACGTTTGAAGAAGATGCCAAAAACTGGTTGTCCTTGAAAGTAGCGCAGGAAACCCCTACCCAACGCGCCATTCAGCGCACCTTGTGGGAAGCCAATGAATTATTTGGCATCCGTTGGATGATAGGAGACCAAGAAGTGGCGAAGCAAGAAAAAGAGAGTAAAATTAACTTTCTGACTGCTCTCTACGAAATGGCACATAGCTTTTTGTATCAAATGGAAAGCTCTACCTCGCCCAGAGATATTCTTTCACTGGAGCTTGGTGTAGATTTGGAAAACAACCCTGCCACTACTGCCGCATTGGCTCAAGCGATGTGCAAGGGAAGCATTTATCTGTTTCCTGAAAACTACCTAGCGTTGATTGAAACGGGTAGCTTGCCGTTCAAAGAACCAGATTTTACGCACGAGTTTAGTACGCACTGGACTTTTGGAATGTTGTTACCCGATTTACCAGCTTGGTATTTCATCGGATTTGTGAATCGAAAGGATAGCTACGACACTTACAACACAGGCTATCAATAGCTTTTGAAACGATATAGTTTGCCTTCGGTGCTTTCTCCTGCTTCATTGGCGATGAAAAGGTCACCGTTGGCATCAAAACAAATACCTTCTGGTTGAGCATGTATCTTTTTGCTTAATTTATGAATATGAAGCAAATCACCTGTTTGTGAAAGAATAATCAGCATATTTCCTCTTGCAGAAAGCAAATAAAAGGCTTTCGTTTCTGGATGTATAGCAATACCAGAAGGTCCGATGTCAAAGGAAGGGGTATTGGAATTGGCAATTTCGACGAGTTTGCTCCATTGTTGCATCGCAGGATTGGCTGCCAAAAATCAATAAACTGTTTTTTAGTAATTGTGAGCACTGGTTTTTCTGAAAAAGTAAGCGTCTTTAAATCGAAGGCATAGACTGATTTCTGATTTTTATTTTCTCCCTCGCCCCAACCTTTACAAGCAATCAATAATCTGTTGTTGAAAGTGTCATACACTAGCCCTTCTGCGTCATTTTCGCTAGTCATAAAACTAGGAAAAGTAGTTACTTTTTGATTCGGTAGCCCTAAGTTTTCTATTTGCTGTAAAGTGCCAGAGCTTTTAAGAACATATAACTTTCCTTCCACAAATTCAATACCCTCATAATCACCAGATTTTCCAAATGGAATACTTTGTAAAATTTTTCCAGAAGTTTTTTCTAGTTGAAAAATAGTGCCCAACTCATCTTGAATAGCAAACAAATAATTGCCATCTGAAGAAATAGCTAATCCTGAAATCTCTTTTAATATTTGAGGCAGCACCATGACTTGGTCTGGACGCTCCAACAGGTAAGGAAAAGAGCGCTGCGAAAAACAACTGGTAGTCATTGAAAATAAGATGAATATCAGTAAAATAATTTTTAATTTTATCATACTTTGTTAGTTATGGATTGATGTTGTATCACTGGTTACTTCACAATTGGTCAGAACGATTAGCTCAATTAACCCTTAATCTATTGATAATAAACTATTTAGCGCATTCAAAACAAAACATTATCCAATAAATAACCAGTTGCATAACATCGGTTATGACTCATTAATTGGATTGAAGCTGGTGAAGTTCCTCAATCCTTCGTTTAAACGCAAACTGTGGGGTAGCTTGGTATAAAGTTTGATTTAATTCTAATGCTTTTTGCTTATATTCAAGCTGATGAGGTTCGATTTTACTCCATTCGTAGTAAATAGTTGCTAACTTTCCTCGATCCGTGTATTGTGCTACCAGTTCCTGCATCATGTAAATGGCATTTTGTATTTGTCCTTGTTGGAACAATAATTTTGCAGTTAGTATGGTAGCTTCAAAAATCAAATCAGGATTACCCAATTCCATCGCCAAAGTCATAGATTCTTGCTGGGCTGGTGGTACATCATCCAGTTTATAGGAGGCAAGAAGCGAACGGCTTTTTTCAACCAAACTAAATCCAAGCACCAATTTGTTATCAATTTTTCGAGTTACTTCTATGGCTTGGTCATAATAATTCAAAGAAGTTTCAAAATCGTTGGTAAAATAGTGAATGTCACCCAGCGTATTCAGTGCTTTTGCAATTCCTTTTTGATAACCCAATTCTCGACTTAATGCCAGTCCTTGTTCTATGGTTTGTATGGCTTGGTCAAATTCACCGCGCAGGCTATACAAGTCGCCAATAAGTCCTAACACAATGGCACGTCCTTGCTTATCCCCTAATTCTTGACAAATTTGAAGGTCATGCACAAAATTCTCCATCGCCATTTCATAATCGCCTTGCCGCTCGTACACTCTACCTATACAGCCCGTAGCAATTGCTTCTATTTGTTTGTCTCCCAGTTCTTTACTGCTATTTAGCCCTTGTTTGTAGTAAGCCAGTGCGTTTTCATAGTCCCCTTTTTCAAAATATACAATTCCAAGGCTGGTGTACAAGTTGGCTAGTCCAGGTTTATCATTATTTTGGGAAGAAAGAGCAATACCTTCTTTCTGCCATTGAATCGCGGTTTCATAATTCCCTTGATTCATGTGAATCAATCCTAAATTCGCAAAACTTTGAGCATCTGGAGAAATATTCTTGGATTGCTTGGCGTACTCAATGCTTTTGGTATAGTATATTTTAGCTTCTTCATACTCACCTTGCCGAAAATAAAGATCACCAAGATTGACATAAGCCTTTGAAATACCTTCTGAGTCAGCAATGAACTCAAAAAAAGTTGCACCAATTTCCAAATGTAATCTTGCGTCCTGATAATTTCCTTGTAAAAGCAGCAGTTTGCCGTAACTATTATTGGTTAGCCCCAAGAGGTATTTATCATTCAACTGACGGGCGGTTTCTAGTGCTTTCCAGTAAGTAGTTCTAGCTTTTTCCCATAGTCCGACGCGCTCTAACACCTGCCCTTGCACTTGTAAAAGTTTAACTTGTTCCGTTTTGTCTTTTACGCGCTCCAATATTTTAGTGTAATAACTAAGAGCTAGTTGATTTTGAAAATTTCGACGCGCATAATCAGCTGCTTTTCGGAGATAAAAATCTGTTTTTTCAGTAAGGTCTGCTTGTTCGTAATGAAACGCCAAATCAAAGTAACGCTGCTCAATAGAGTCTGCATACAACTTCTCAATAGCTTCTGCAATTTGGAGATGCAATTCTTTCAAGCGCGTGTTCAACTGCATACTATATACTGCTTCACGCAGCAGCGAGTGTTGAAAAATGTAGCGCAGTTCGTTAATAGCTTGCCAAATTTGACCGCGTTCTGCCTGCTGCACTTGGTCTTTTAATACTGCATGAGCGTTTCCATTGGCGCGAATAAACGCTTCCTGAATCCTCATCACTTCTGAAAGTACAGGCAGCTCAAATTCTTGCCCAATCACAGCCGCAGTTTTTACTGTTTCTTTAACCAACGACGAAAGGCGGTCAATACGTGCCGTCAAGATGGCATTAATAGAATTAGAAAGTTTGATGTTTTTATCTTTTATTGTCCAGTCATCCTCCTCTTTGACCAGTAAATCACTTTCCTCAAAATATTCTAATACCTGTTCTAAGTAAAATGGATTTCCATTGGTGGTGCGGATTAATAACTTGTGAAACTCTTCACTAATTGTACCTTTGAGCTTCTGCATAGCGAAATACTCAATGGCATCAGGCGACAAAAGATTTAGATCGCACTGAACACTCTCAATCATATATTCTTGGAGCGTTGAAGGCTCTACCAAGTAAGAGACACTGCTATTTTCAGCATATCTTGACGTGACAATCAGCACGATAGGGAAATTACGAATCCGTTTGACGAAATCATTCAAAAACGATTTAGACACTTCATCATACCAGTGGCCATCCTCCAAAAAAAGCACCAAAGGACGCATCAGGGATTCCGTGATAAAAAGGGCAGAAAGGGAGGAAACCACGTTTTGGAATCGCCCACGCGCATCCAACTGCTCCAAAGAGAATTTGGATAATAAATCCCTAAAAGTCCAGCTAATACTGACTTTGTACGCTCTATTTCTCCTTTTAAATCGTTGACAAAATGATGGTTAATTTTATTAAAATCGCTTAATAGCAGTTGAAATTCGCGCTCAAAATTTTCTTGATTTTGCTGCTTAGTATTTTCAGAAGCCTGCTCAAAATAGTAATTCAAAAAGTAGATAAAAGGGTTCATTCCCTTTTCAAAATTTGATCTGCTTTGCACACAAACCAATTAATAGGTTGTTGCTTAAACAAACCTTTGCGCAGTTCATAAGCCAAGCGACTTTTCCCAATACCCGCCTCTCCCAAAATATAGGCGATACCTGCGAATCTATCTTGAAAAATAGGCATAGAAAAGCGAATCAGTTTTTCTAATTCTTCCCGCCTTCCCACAAGGTCTCCCTGAAAAGTAAATCGGTCTTCCACATTTCTACCTACTAAAACAAATGTGGGTATATCACCTTCAAAACCTTTGTATCGAATATGTCCTTTCGGTTTGAATTTATACTGACGAATACGCTCTATTTCGCCATCCACTAGAACTTCTGTATTGCTTGCATAAGTCATCAATCGCGCGGCGAGATTCACACAATTACCTACGGCTGCGTATTGGCAACGGTCTTTACAACCAATAAACCCTGTATAGGCAGTGCCAACAGTGATTCCGATTTTGTAGTTGATACTGTCTGCAAACACGTTCCGCAATTCTTCACGCAGCGATAAAGTAAACTCAATTGCGCGCTCTGCGTTGTTTTCATAGGAAACAGGCGCACCAAAAAAAATAGGAATTACCCCACCCTTCTCGCCAAAATCTATTTCCTTAAAGTACCCCGAAAAATTTTTTGCCGTATCTAAAACAATAGTTGCAAAGCGGTTGAGTTGTTGGTGAGTATAAATATTCCCAAAGGAAATAAAAACAGAACTAACTGTTCTAAACTCCCCTCTTTCCGAGAAATAAATGATGTTATTTGGTAAAAATTGTGCTAAAATTTCTTCTGATAAGTCAGGAAGATTTTTCTGCACCGTGGTATGATTCGAATACAAATCCTTTGTGGTCAGTAAAAAATAGTCTGATTCAATCCACGTACTACTCGAAGGGTCATCCAACTGCTCGTGTAGCACCCGATGAATAACTATATCTTGCTGATTAGCGCGGAGTTGGCAATCTGCACTGCGCTCAATGGCACTTCCCTTAAAATAATAAGACTTATAATTATATCCAACAATACCCCACTCCACATCACCAAAAGCCAAACCGATTTTAATCCCAATAGTAAAAGCACCTAAAAAACTTTGCTCCCGATAGAGTTTACCTGCCTCTTGCGCTACAAATATTAACTTTTGCAAGGCTTCTTGATGAGGACTAGACGGGAAAATAGCGGTGAAAGCATCGCCAGCATAATAAGGGATAAAACCTCCGTGGCTATATACCAGAGAAACCAAAGGATCAAAGATTCGATTCAGGATAATAGAAAGCTCCTCTGCCCCAACTGATCCTTGCTTGCTAAGGGTTTGTGTTAAGTTAGTAAATCCAATTAAATCAATGAACATACTGTACGCCTCGAACTGCGCATGATCTTCTTGATTTTTTAATTTTTCTTCTATGAAGCGCGGTATAAGATTCTTCACTAGGTAGCTTTCGTTCTAAAATAATAGTTTTCAAAATTTAAGACCTCATAACTAGTTGTTTTGATGAACCATACGCAGTCAAAAATTTTAAGCACGAAAATTACAAATTTATTAACAAATCAGTTCAATTTTTTATTCTTATTTATAGAAACTTGGTGCTATTGAGCTAAAAATTCGATTGATTTGCTCGTTGCTATCAACGGATAACATTAATTATGGTAAACCCTCAGTACCCCTGCCGCCATATTTTCTTTTGAAAATTCCTGTACCTTTCGCCAAGCATTTTCCTGAATACGGCTTTTCAAATGCGTATCTAATAAAACTGTTTTTACATGATTTGCCAGCGCAAGCGAATCACCAATGTCGGCTAACATCCCTGTACTTTCATGTTCCACCATTTCAGGAATACCTCCAGCCCGAGTAGCAACTACTGCCACACGACTGGCAAAAGCATCCAAAATAGTAGTGCCTAAGCCTTCTTCTTTGCTAGTAAATAACAAGACATCCAACGCTGGCAAGAGTTTAGGAATATCATTTCGGTAACCAGTCAGTGTGATGTGGTTTTGTAAATCAAGCATTTGGATATGTTTCTCAATCGCTGACTGCTCTCCACCATCCGCACCAATAATAAAGAAATGTACTGGGAAACGCGCTTCAATTAACACTTTTGCAGTATTCACGAACGTAAAATAGTCCTTATGTCCTGCTATGGCAGCGACATTACCTACCACGAAAATATGTTCCGCTAGACCATAATTAGTACGCAGTAAGTTACTAGAATTGGAAAATTTGGACAGGTCAATACCGCTGTGTACCACTATTAATTTGGTAGTATCTCGAATGGCAGGGGATAAAACTTTTTTAATTTGGTGAGAGATACAAATGACTGTTTTGATACGCGGATGATTGTATTTTCTGCGCGTCAAAAAATTACGACTAGAAACGGGAAAATCAACACGCCTACTCACAACAATAGCTGCAAGATTGCCAAAACATTCCGCAGCCAACCAAGCAAAAGTGTGGGCATGACTGTCGTGGGCATGAACATGGGTGATGTTTTTTCTTTACAAATTGCTCGAATTTGTTTTGCCACTTTTAGATCGAAAGCACTTCTTTTTTTATAGCCCATACTAGGAAAATGTTGCGCCCTACACCAATGTGCTAAAGGACTATCTTCCACACAGAAAATATATTGCTGAATCTGTTGTTGGTGTAGAGTTTCGACTAAATAGGCGATTTGCTGTTCTCCACCACGCCACGTCCGCGCAGAAGAAAGATGTAAAATGGCAAGTGCAGACGATTCCATATTGAAATTTTCTGCAAAAAACGTAATTTTATTAGGAATAGCGCAATAGAAAACGAACAATATAATTTACATTATCTCTTGCATAAGTAGCCAATGCTTTATCCATCATGTAAGGATTAGCGTACATGGCAAGGAAAATAGCATTTGTGACAATCGTGATAAAAAGCAAACGAGTGGCAGAATAAGGGATATTATGAGCTGTGAAATACTTGGTAATGTATCGGTAAATGGACATTGCCATTTGGTTGATGTTTTCAATAGAAGTCAAATCATAGTTCATCGTATGTTGAATAAAATGACGATAATACTCTCGTAAACAACGATTTGCTAATCCGATGGCAAGTGCGTATCTTCTATTGTTTATGGCTCCATCAATTCGTTTGAGATAGCGATTCAATTTATCAATTCTAGCCTTTCTGTTTTCGATGTAATTTAAGTAGCTATTGCTTTGAACATCTACAAATCGTTCTAACTCATGTACTTCGTCAGGAAAAGCAGGACTTAAATCTTTGAAACTTTTTTGAAAACACTAATTTTATCTTTTTCCTCCAGTGCTAATAAAGCAGAAATATAAAATGCAATTTGTTGGTTATCATCTGCATTATTCTTGCTTAAATAACTATCAATCAACACGTCAGGGTGGATAGCGTGAATGTATTGATGCAACCTGGACAGAAAAAATCATTTTTGTTTTTTCTGGACAAGAAAAAATAAGTTCTATTAAATCCCTACTTGCAATTGACCAATCCATTTTTGAGTTTTGTACTTAATTTTTTTGGCTTTTATGACAGATTTATAGCCATTAGCAGCAGTAAAAATCTATTGAGAGAATTTTTCACGTTATGCAGTCGGAAACTACTTAAAGCTAATCAGTCAGCAAACCTAATCTAATTAAAGTGCTGAGTTTGTCCGCTAATTTTTCTATTTTATCTAGTCACAAAAACACTTGCATTAAATCTAAAAAACCAATTTGCTCAAGCAAACCCCAACTTTAAAACGTATGAATTTACTAAAACGCTTCCAATTGGTCAATAATAATTTTGCCACGAAGATATAACTATATCGTATCTTATTTTAATATTTGCATGGACACTTAATAATTATACCGAAAGCAACTTAGGTTTAAACTCCAATAGAATGAAGCAGTTTCGTTCACAATCAATATAAAAAACTAAGGGAATTGATTAAACAGGTGATAAAGTTTGATTAATTGATAGTTTTTGATATAAAAAAATTTAACAAAATGATAGTTACTCAAATTACAGATACGCTACTAATGGTGCGCCCTGCCTACTTTGGATTTAATCCACAAACTGCCTCAAGCAATTTTTTTCAAGAGAATGACCCTTCGTTAACGCCACACGAAATTCATATCCTCGCCCTTCAAGAATTTGACCAATTTGTGGCTGTATTGCGCGCAGCAGGTGTTCAGGTAATTGTAATGGAAGATACAAAAGACCCCATTAAATACGATGCCATTTTCCCAAACAATTGGATTTCTACTCACCAAGATGGCACTATTATTACCTATCCGATGCACTCCCCGATGCGTCGCCAAGAACGTCAACCATTTATCATATCGCACTTGATGGAAGAATTTGGATTCAAAAAACTCCTAGCATTAAACCTTTTAGATAATTTGGAAGCAGAAGAAATTTACTTGGAAGGCACGGGAAGTTTACTACTTGATCGTCCAAACAAAATCGTATATGCTTGCAGTAGTCCACGCACCCATGCAGCTGGGATTGATAAATTTTGTCAAATCACTGGCTTCCAGCAAATTTTATTCCAAGCACATGATAAAAATCATGACCTTATTTATCATACTAACGTCATGATGGCACTGGGAGAAACCTTTGTCATTATTTGTCTGGAATCTTTGCAAGACCCTCAAGAACTGGCACAACTACACACTAGTTTGAGCAAACCCAAAAGAAGTGATAGCAATTTCGATGGAGCAAATGTTTTCATTTGCTGGTAATATGCTACAAGTTCGTAACAAAAATGGCGAATCCTACTTAGTGATGTCCGAACAAGCCTACCGTGCCTTACGCAGCGACCAAATTGAGCGTATCGAAAAACATACCTCAATTTTATACAGCCCGCTCTATACCATTGAAAAATTCGGTGGTGGCAGTGCCAGATGTATGTTAGCAGAAATATTTGTTCCTAATGATGTGGAATAAAGTTAGGCAGTTTGCCTTTTGTAGCTGGTCTTTGATGGTAAGTTATTCGTGTAAAACCAATTATTCAATCACCAATCACTCAATCTCAACTAATTACGAGCTAGTTGCGTTTTAATAGGAAACGAAAAATCGGATGTCTTTACTTGAATTTTCAAATACTTTGATGCTCAAAAATCAATTCCACCATACATCAAATTACTATGAAAAACAGTATTATTATCAGGGTAGTGCTTCTAGGGGCGGTTGCTATTGTGAGTATTATCGCACTGCAAACTTACTGGCTCATCAAAACTTGGAAAGAGAAAGAGACAGAATTTGATGAAAAAGTAAAAATTGGATTAGGTGGGGTGGTAAAAGAATTTGAAAAAGTAGCTACGTTACCACCATACGAGCTGATTAAACAAGTGAGTAGCAATTACTACGTGGTAAACGTTAATCAAGTTATCAATGCAAACGATTTAGAGCATTTTCTAAAGGTACATTTTTCTAAGGTGAACTTAGAGGAAATTTGTCAGTACGCCATTTACGACTGTGCTTCCAACAAAATGGTGGGTGGCAATATTCTCAATTTGAAGGGTACAGTAACAAATGTACCAAAGGAGGAACTTCCTACGCATGATGAATATTTGTACTATTTTGGGATTCGGTTTCCTGAGAAAAAGGAAAAATATTCTTTCCATGATGATTCCTAGCCTCATTGTGTCGGGTATTTTGTTCGTCACTATCATATTTTTCACTTATTCTATTTTTGTGATTTTGCGCCAAAAACAGCTTTCTGAAATGCAGAAAGACTTTATTAATAACATGACGCACGAATTTAAAACTCCTATTTCTACCATCAAAATCTCGGCAGATGTATTCAATAACGATCCTTTGATTGCCAATAATGAGCGATTGAAACGCTATGCCAGTATTGTAGCAGAGCAAAATCAGCGTCTCAACCATCAGGTAGAAAAAGTTTTACAGATTGCGAAAATTGAGCGCGATGAATTTAAACTCAACAAAGAACCTTTACACCTCCATCAAATAATTGAAGAATGTTTGATGGTAATAAAATTGAAAATAGAAACCAGCCACGGCGAGTTAAATACGCAACTTGAGGCTAAAAATGATTTGATTTTGGCGGATAGGTTGCACTTGACGAATGTAATTCATAATTTATTAGATAATGCTATTAAATACTGTAAATCTACTCCCGTCGTTACTATTATTACCGAAAACACAAATGATAAATTGAAACTCATGGTGAGGGACGAAGGCATAGGAATTGCTAAAGAATATCAAGAAAAGATTTTTCAAAAATTTTATCGCGTGCCCACCGGTAATGTGCATAACGTCAAAGGGTTCGGATTAGGACTGTTTTACGTCAAAAGTATATGCCAAGCACACCGTTGGAAAATCACATTCGATAGTATCCTACACCAAGAAACAACAGTCACTATATCAATGAATTATGCATGAAAGCACATATACTTTATGTGGAAGATGATGAAAGTTTAGGATTTGTCACAAAGGATAATCTGGAATTAGAAGATTATAAGGTGACGCATTGCCTAAACGGGCAGGATGCCATTAATACTATTGAAACAGAAAAATTCGATTTAATCATCCTTGATGTGATGCTACCTGACGTGGATGGCTTCACTATTGCCAAAAAAATCAGGGAACAGGACATACAAACACCTATTATTTTTCTGACTGCCAAGTCATTGAAAGAAGATAAAATTCATGGACTAAAAATTGGGGCAGATGATTATATCACTAAACCTTTCAGCATTGAGGAATTGACGCTAAAAATAGATGTTTTTCTACGTCGAAGCAAAGGATTTTCTCAAACCCCTAACGGTTATCTTTCCATAGGCGAATACCGATTTAGTTATCATAATCTTGATTTGTCTTTTAATGATGGCACGCGACGCTTGACACAGCGCGAAGCCGACTTGTTGAAGTACCTAATCATCAACAAAAACAAGGTACTCAAGCGCGGAGAAATACTTGAAGCTATTTGGGGACGCGATGACTATTTTTTAGGACGCAGCTTGGATGTTTTTATTTCGCGCCTCCGCAAATACCTAGACGAAGATAAGGCAATTCAAATTGAAAATATACACGGTGTAGGATTTAAGTTTTCAAGTCCTTGATGTTCAGTGCATTTCTTACAATTATTATCTAATGTTGCGCAGTTGACTATTCGTCTTTGGTCTTTAGCCATGCCAAAGTATTTAACGCCCAATAAGGCTTGATTCCGCATTACAAACGTTTTACTATAAAATAACTAAAGACCAAAGACTAATTTACGGACAACTAACTGCCTATCTCAAATCCTCTACATAAACGCCAGGATAATTTTTAGGCTCAAATTTAAAGTAACTGGTAGGAAACACCTTATTGGAGGTAATCTTATCAATCTTCAATGTGTATCGAGACGCATCTTTACCAAATGCTTCAATTTTTATCACTTCATTGGTATTAATATCCACAGAAACACGCAATTTATTGTACTCAAAATCTTTTTGCAAAGGTTTAAATTCAATTTGTTGCAAATTTCTGCCCCCCTCTTGAATGCGACTTGTTAAAGCATACACATAGTCATCTTTTTCGTAAATGGTTAGTAAATCTTTGGGAGAGAGCATTCCTTCTGCTTCAAAATCTGCATCTGTAATTTGTACTTCGTTCAGCGACTTCAGATACAACCACAAAGTAACTCCATCAAAAAAAATAGATTGAGCGGTAAAATCCAAGCGATATTGGTTGCCTTGTTGCACCAATTTTCCTTTTTGCACTTCTTCGGCTTGCTCTGGAATCTTTATAGTTAATGAAAAATCTGCTTCTACGGACTTATAAGCCTCGTATTTGGTGCGTACTTTCTGCAAAAGTGCTTTTGCTGCGGGGTCAGAATCGCTGGCTTTAGATAAAGTATTTTGCTGTCCAAACACTGAACATGCGGCTGCCAAAAAAAGCAAAGAAAAAAACAGTTCTCTCATAATAAATTTTATTTCCTCTTTTGTGCTGATGAATTGAGTCCTTTTTAAAATTGATGATTTAAAGCTAAACAATAGCTCCCAACCTCTAATTGTTCAACAAACACACTGCCAAAATATAATTTTGTTTCACTTTTCGATGAACTTGTTTAACTTCAAGCGCGCTTACGTTGAACGTGTTGACAAAACGATAGACTCATGGTTTTATTCCGCCTACTTCGGTTAAAGTTATCCTAAAATCCGAGTGGTTGCTAGACAATTACTGCGTACCCAAATCTGCTTGAATCCTATCCGACAAGTGCTGGTAAAGCAACTGCCAGTCAGGATGCGTGGATAGTAAATCTAAGTGGCGTTGTAAGGTGTTCACATCGCCGCGAATAGCAGGACCAGTTTGGACTTCCGCAGGTGACAACTGCTTCATCTTATTGACTGTTTCTTGAATGAGCGGCTGCAAAAGCTCGAACGAAATATGGTCTTCTTTCAAAAGCATCTCCGCAACGTGGTAACAATAATTGGTGAAATTATTAGCAAATACAGCTGCTACATGGAGCTTGGCGCGTTGTGTATCTAAAAGTTGAAACACTTTTGGACTCAGGCTTACGGCTAGTGTAAAAAGCAGTTGTACCTGCGCCAATGTGGAAGCATCTATACAAATAGGAATTTGTTGAAAATCGGGTTGTCTAGGAATGGAAAAAGTTTGAAGTGGGTAAAAAACACCAAAATTGGAAAAATAAGGTTGCAGCAGCGTGCCAGGTGTTGCGCCAGAAGTATGAACCACGAAAGCAGAAGTGGGAAGCACCGCCTTCATCTTTGATGCAACTTGTTCAATAACGTGGTCAGGTACCGCCAAAACATATAAATCAGCGTCAGGAACGAGTTGTTGAAATTGCGTAATGGCTTGTGCATCAATTTTTTCAGCCAACTGAACTGCCTTTTTTAGTTCCCGAGCAAATACTTGAACCACTTGTACGCCTTTTTCATACCAAGCAAGTGCCAAGTGAAATCCCACATTGCCACTACCAATCATACAAACTTTAGGCATTTATTCAATTTTATCTTCACAAATATCACAAAATTAAGTTGATTTAATCTGCCAAAATTAATTTTGTATTACTTCCCACAAAGAATAAGCAATAAATAAATTAACAATTTAGCTTTGCAACTCATTCACTACCAAATAATAAACTCGTAACTTATCACTCTTAATTTATAGTTTATCATTAACACACGTTTTTCGTTTTTTTGAGTTTTTTAGTATATTTGATGGAAATTTAAGGTGCAGTATTATCATTCAGTTGTTGTTTGAGTGTACTTTGTCGAACAAATACATTCAAAAGGAACAAATAAATCGCCAAAAGCGAAATAAAAACCTACAACACAGCGCAAGCAGTAAAACACTTTGAGATGAGCTACGACGAGCGTAAATTGGTGGAAGTGTATAATGAAAAAGGGCAACTCATGAGTCCAAAATTGCCAGAGGGAATAAAAAATTTTTTAATAGATATTGATGGTACGATTTGTGAGGATATTCCCAACGAGGAACCTGAACGCATGACTACAGTGTTGCCATTTCCTGATGCAATTCGCATCATCAGTAAGTGGTACAATGAAGGGCATCAAATCACTTTTTTTACTGCTCGAACAGAGCATCTTCGACATCTTACTGAAGAATGGTTGGCGAAACACGATATTAAGTACCACTTTCTTTTGATGAATAAGCCAAGAGGTGGCAACTACCATTGGATAGATAGCAATATTGTGAAAGCTACACGCTTCAAAGGTAAATTTACTGATTTAGTCATCACGACTAGGGAAATTGAAGTGTTTGAAGATAGTACGGGAGCCATCAATGGATGAAATCATTTTATTCTTTGATTATCAATTAATTAATAGTTTTAGCTACTATTTTTGTAATATTATTTTTTTTCACTAACTATACCTGTTTTATGTCTTTTGAAATACAAGGTACACTCCATAAAAAGTACGACACAGAAAGTAAGTCAGCTTCCTTTCAAGCGAGAGAATTTGTAATTGTGACACAAGAAACTTATCCGCAATATATTAAATTTCAGCTTACACAGGAGCGTTGCGATATGATTGACGCACACCAAGAAGGTGAACAGATAAAAGTATCTTTTGACTTGCGCGGTAGAGAATGGAGCGGAAAATATTTCACGAACCTCAATGCGTGGCGCGTGGAGAAAGTAACCGAGGAACAACCAAAAGGAACTGGAAGTAGTATGCCAGGCGCATTGAATAATTTTCCTTCCGCCAGCGACGCACCTGCCATGGAATATAATGACGATTTACCTTTCTGATAAGCAAGTGGTAATTTTTGAAAGCCGAACAGGCGCGCAGGTTTGAAGTGAAGAAATCAGCCAGCTATTGTTTTCCTCACTTCAAACCCTAGAACAACAAATATGACCTCATAAGTTATCACTAAGTATTTGTCGAATGCTTCCTAGCTGCTCGTGGCTAAAGTTCAGGTTATCAAGTGATTGGATATTATCCAATAGTTGTTCTGCTTTACTCACTCCCACCAAGACCGAAGTTACACGATGGTCTTTGAGCAACCAAGCAATTGCCATTTGAGCGAGACTTTGACCACGTTGTAAGGCTATTTCGTTCAGTTGACGCACTTTGTAAAGTGTTTGCGCTGAAATTTGAGAAGTTTTAAGATAACGTGCGTCTTTCACTGCCCTGGAGTCTTCTGGAAAACCTTGTAAATACTTGTTCGTCAGCACGCCCTGTTCCAAAGGGGAAAAAGCAATAGCACCAATACCTTGTTTTTCTAATTCATCGAGCAATCCATGTTCTACCCATCGGTCGAACATACTGTATCGAGGTTGGTGAATCAAACAAGGCGTACCAAGTGATTTCAAAATAGCTGTGGCTTTTGCTGTATCTTCGGCGCTGTACTGCGAAATACCCACATAAAGTGCCTTGCCCTGCTGTACGATTTGATGTAAAGCTCCCATCGTTTCTTCCAGAGGCGTTTCAGGGGAAGGGCGGTGGTGGTAGAAAATATCTACATAGTCCAAACCCATTCGTTTTAAACTTTGATCAAGGCTGGCAATCAAGTATTTACGAGAACCTAAGTTACCGTAAGGACCAGGCCACATATCCCAACCTGCTTTTGTGGAAATAATCAACTCATCTCGGTAAGGCAAAAATCCTTATGAAGAAATACGTCCAAAGTTTTCTTCTGCTGAGCCATAAGGTGGTCCGTAATTATTTGCTAAATCAAAATGTGTGATTCCATAGTCAAAAGCATAGCGGAGGATACTTCTAGCATTTGTAAAATCAGCATTATGTCCAAAATTATGCCATAAGCCTAATGAAATTATGGGAAGTTGTAATCCACTTTTACCACAATATCGAAATTTCATACGGTCATAACGAGTGCTTCCTGCCTCGTACTTTGGTAAGGGTTGGTGATCGTTGATTTGCATAGTGAAGTTATTTCGCTTTGTATTTGACAATGATGAGTGATAATTATCAAAATACTTTGATGTTGAGTGTTTTGCTATTCCTTTGATCTTTAGTGTAAGCAGCTAAAGACCAAAGGATGTTGTTTGTAATGATTGCTTCAATCAGATTTATCTGGACTTATCCGTTCATTGAGCCTAAAAATTCGTCATTACTGCTAGTATGCAACATATTTTTACGTAAAAATTCCATTGCTTCGTCTGGCTTCATGTCAGAAAGATAATTACGTAAAATAATCATCCGCTGCAAAGAATCTTTATCTAACAACAAATCTTCTCGCCTAGTGCTAGACTTGGTTAAATCCACAGCTGGGAATAAACGCTTGTTTGCTAAGGTTCTATCCAACTGGAGTTCCATATTACCTGTACCTTTAAATTCTTCAAAAATCACCTGATCCATCTTCGAGCCAGTGTCAATCAACGCCGTAGCCAGAATAGTTAAAGATCCTCCTTTTTCTACATTTCTAGCTGCACCAAAAAATTTCTTTGGTTTATGAAGCGCATTGGCTTCCACACCGCCTGAAAGGACTTTACCGCTGGCAGGTGCTACGGTGTTGTAAGCTCTAGCAAGGCGCGTAATAGAATCCAAAAGAATACAAACATCGTGTCCTGACTCTACTAATCGCTTTGCTTTTTCCAACACAATACCTGCCACACGGACGTGATTATCGGCAGGTTCATCAAAAGTAGAAGCAACTACTTCTGCTTTCACGCTGCGTTTCATGTCAGTTACTTCCTCTGGACGCTCATCTATGAGCAGTACAATCAGGTAGCATTCAGGATGATTTTTAGCAATAGCGTTGGCAATATCTTTTAGTAAAAAGGTTTACCTGTCTTAGGTTGCGCCACAATCAGACCACGCTGCCCTTTACCAATTGGGGTAAATAGGTCTATGATTCTGTTGCCGAAATCGCGCCCAGTAGGAGAAGTGGTCAATTTTGAATTTTCCTCTGGAAAAAGTGGTGTTAGGTAGTCAAATGGTACACGCTCGCGGATATCTTGCGGATTCAAACCATTAATTCTACTCACACGCAACAAAGCGAAGTATTTTTCACCTTCTTTTGGCGGACGAATAGCTCCTTTTACAGTATCTCCTGTTTTCAGACCAAATAATTTAATTTGAGAGGGAGAGACATAAATATCGTCAGGAGAAGTTAGATAATTGTAATCAGAAGAGCGCAAGAAACCATAACCATCAGGCATCATCTCGAGAATACCCTCACCTTCAATAATCCCATCTAACTCAATATCGAATTTAGGTTGTTGGGGAAGAGGCGGTTCTTTATAAGGTTCTTGTCCATAGTCATCTCTCTGACGATTACGGTCATCCACGAATCTAGCCCGCAAAGTATCTTTGCTATCGCGTGGTTGTGGTTCTCTTTCACGCTGCTGTTCTCTGTCGCGCGGTTCTTTTGGTCTAAATTCCAAACGCTCTTTGTTACGTCTCATCTGAGGCGCATCCGACTCGTCGAGTTCGTCTTCGGGCTTGGAAATAATAGCCGCACTGTAATATTCTTCTGGCTTAGGTTCATCGTCATCTTCTATAAATACATCACCACTAATCATATCGTCATCGTCTTCTAAATCAGCAACAACAACAGGTGTTGTCTTAGGAGTAGGTGAGCCAATCTGATCGTCTTTCATTAATGCCTGATGGTCTAAAATCTTGAAGATGAGTTCCTGCTTGTTAAAGCGCTTGAATCCTGCAATGCCAAGTCTTTCAGCTACGTCCCTTAACTCAGGTACAAGCATCTCGTTTAGTTGCATAATATCATACATAAACACTTCCAATAAGTAATGAATGAATTGATTGAGAGAAATTAAGTAGTCGAATTGATACAAAAGATGTTAAAAATCTTTAGCCGATTGACTTTACCCAATGTATAATCCTGATTGAATTTATTAAACACCCTACCCAAAAAACCTTAATCTTATCTATCGGGATAGTCTGAGAGGTTGTAGTATAGATGATGTGAATAAAACTTTACGATGGATATTTTAATGCCGCAAATATAAATCTTTTTGATTACTTGCGCAAGGGGTTGATTAAAAATAAAGTTTTTTTTGAAAAAATATTTTGGCAAGTTACTTTGGCAATAAACTTTAACATCACGAACTCATGTTAAACAACTGGTGATTTGGTTTTTTGTTTACGTAGTGTGGTTACATAGGTAACATTAAATTGCTTTGACGCAGTTAGCTATTTGACAAGTGTTCGTGCAAATAGCTAACTACTTCATCGGCAGCTACTTAGTCTTTGATGAAAGGATAGTCCTTTTGTGCATAATTGTCTTCCCACAATTCGTAGGCTTCTGGAGAAGGAGAAGCCTCTGCAAACGCTTCTGCCTCATCTATCTCGCGCTTAATCATCTCTTTGATGGCTTTTATCTCTCCTTCCGTAGCAATATTTTGGCTTAATATTTTAGTTTCTGTCATCTTCAAAGGGTCAATATCTTTGTAATGATCTACTTCCTCTTTGGTGCGGTAGCGACCTGGATCTGATACCGAGTGTCCTTTGTATCGGTATGTTCTAATCTCTAAGAAGTAAGGACCTTTTCCTGCTCTAATGTGTTCAGCAGCACGGCTAATTGCTTCATGTACAGCTTCTGGTGTCATACCATCTACTGCTTCACTTGGCATATTGTAACCTAAACCGAGTTTATATATTTCAGGCACGTTACTGGTACGCTTCACAGAAGTTCCCATAGCATAGCCATTGTTTTCGCATACATACAACACTGGCAATTCCCAAGTCATTGCCATGTTGAATGACTCGTGCAGCGCACCTTGCCGAGCTGCACCATCTCCGAACATAGTTACGCAAAGATTTTTTGTACCTTTATATTTCTCAGCAAAAGCGATACCTGTTCCTATTGGAATTTGAGCACCTACAATACCATTACCGCCGAAATATTTATTTTCAGCAGAAAAAAAGTGCATAGAACCACCTTTTCCTTTCACAATTCCTGTGCGCTTACCATAGAGTTCTGCCATGGCTTCTTTTGGACTTACTCCTCTTGCAATGGCTGTTCCGTGCTGGCGATAAGCCGTCACAATACCATCTCCCAAAATGAGTGCCGACTCCATACCTGCTGCAATTGCTTCTTGCCCAATGTAAACGTGTAAAAACCACGTATTTTTTGCTTTCCATACAAAGTCAGTGCGCGCTCTTCAAAACGACGAATACGCAGCATGGTAGTGTACCATTCTAAGTAAGTATCCTTGCTATATAAAGATTGCCCATTTGACGATTCTACGGTCTTGGGGCGTGTAGCTACAAATTGATCCATATCTTTCTTGCGTTTTGTTCTGCAAAACTAGTTTAAAAGATGAATAAATAAATCGTAAAAAACAATTTTTTTGTACTTTTATTCATTCTTGCTCTAGGCTATCCATTAATAACTTAACAAACCGAACAGCATTTAGTTTTTTATTTTTAGAAGCCGTAACTAGACTTAAATGTTTTTATTGGTTCTAATCGAAAAAGCCAACTCAGCCATAAATATAAAATTAACTAGTTGCTTTGCACTGTAATCAAATTTAACCTTACCTTATCAAGCTGATTTTTTGTTATTCGCTTTCGATTGAGACAATTATTTTACAGGCTTTCTACACAACTTTGAGATGGGATTGAACAAAAATAATCGCCACTTGCTTATTCAATCAAAGTATTCATGCTTTAGTTTCGAGCATTGGAGCAGACTTAATAGGTTTTAACACGGCTAAACATTTTTACCAAGAAACGACAACCCAGCAAGACAACACCAACGACATGAAAAAAATAGGTATCACAGGTGGTATTGGTAGCGGCAAGACCACGATTTGCCATTTGTTTGAGTTACTAGGTATTCCAGTATATTATGCAGATGACCGTGCCAAATTATTAATGACCCAACATCCGCCATTGGTGAAGCAAATTATTGATACTTTTGGCGGACATGCTTATTTGTCTTCTGGCGAGTTGAATCGCGCTTATCTGGCAGAACTGGCATTTTCTGACGCTACGCAGTTACAAAAGCTCAATCGCCTAGTACATCCTCACGTTTTTGAAGATGCAGAAAAGTGGCATAAAACCCAAACCGACGCGCCCTACACTTTAAAAGAAGCAGCTTTGCTTTTGAAAGTGGCAGTTTCAGAACCTTGAATGGCGTGATTACGGTATATGCGCCACGCGCCATGCGCATTCAGCGCGTGATGCGGCGCGATTTAGTGAGTGAAGAAAAAGTGATGGCGCGCGTACAAAAAACAATGCCTGATGACCAAAAAATAGCTCTAGCTGATTATGTAATCACCAATAATGGAGCGGCTTCCTTGATACCACAAGTATTATCTATTCACAAAAATTTAATCGCATGAAATTTCGTCCTGCCGAAGAAATTATGGTCAAAAAAATTAAAACCTTTCAAGATTTTCTTCGACAAGGCACTTCTACCGCCAATTGTACTTTTCAAGGAATTAATTTTTCAGGAATTGAGGTGGATTGGAAACAACAAGACCTAAGTAATACCAGCTTTTTAGGCTGCCAACTGACTAATGAGCAGCAGCTAGAACTTTTAAGTCTGGGCGCACAAGTGTACGAACAGCCAGCAGGCTTGCCTTATCAACCGTTCAGGAATCAACTTTACACTTGGCAGGAACTAATCAAAGGATTTTCGGAAATTCAAGACAATAGCTACGATTTAGCAATTTACCAGCATTTTTCCAAGTATCGCTTTAATCCGCCTATTCAAGAAGCACTTTGGCAACGCATTCACGACCACTCTATGGACGAAGCCCTGCGCGATTTATTACAATTTGATACTGGAGGCATGACCCAGAGGAAATGTGTGGGTTTCATGGGTGGGCATAGCACCTTGCGTCACGATCCTTATTTTAAAAAAGCAGCATGTACCGCTAAATTACTTACCGAGACAGGCTACTTTCTAGTGTCTGGAGGTGGTCCTGGTATTATGGAAGCTGCTAATTTAGGAGCTTATTTTGCGCACCGAAGCAATGCAGATTTATTCGACGCTATCAAAATACTATCCTTGGCACCTAGCTATAAGGACAAAAACTATTTTACACAAGCCTTCAAAGTGCTAGAAAAATATCCCAATGGTGCGGAAAGTCTTGCTATACCCACTTGGTTTTATGGACATGAGCCTAGTAACTTATTTGCTTCGCATATCGCTAAATATTTTTCCAATAGCATCCGGGAAGACACGTTATTGGCGATATGCTTATATGGTGTGGTTTTTGCACCCGGAAGTGCAGGTACTACACAGGAGATTTTTATGGATGCGACCCAAAATCACTATGGCACATTCAATTATTACAGTCCAATGGTATTTTTGAGTATTGAGCGTTACGAAGTGCAGACGGTTATTTTTCCTTTATTGCGTCAATTGGCTTGGGGTAAACCTTATTACGATTTACTTTATCTAACTGACGACCCTAAAGCGGTGGTGCGATTCATTAAACAGCATCCACCAATTAAAAAATAGCGAAAATACGGCTTCCATTATTTAAAAAATTAGATGGCTCCATCGTCAATTGTAGTTTCTATGCTTTGGGGCATATTATTTGAAAAGAGTTGTGCAATAAAACTGAACATGACCACTAATAAGCATCCAATCAGATTCAGCCATAGGTAGGCAATCTCAATAGTTCCACGTCGGTCTAATACAAAAATAATAATCACCAGGATTTCTGCTAAAATAGCAGACCAAAATACAACGTTACCTCTTACCTGTTTCAGGAAAAAGGCAACTACAAAAATACCTAAAATAGTGCCATAAAATACAGAGCCTACGATGTTAACAGCTTCTATCAAATTATCAAATAAAGAAGCGAACGCTGCAAAAAGCAAAGCAATGATGCCCCATAGTGCAGTCAGCCACTTCGAAGCATTCAAATAATGTTGATCGGCTCGATGTTTTACGAAAATACGGCGATAAAAATCAATTAGACTAGCTGTCGCCAGTGCATTTAGTTCTGAGGATGTCGAAGACATGGCAGCCGAAAATATCACTGCCAGCAACAAGCCAACTAAACCAACAGGTAAATAATTAGTAACAAAAGTAATGAATACATAATCATTATCTTCCACTGCAGCGGTAGGCGTTTGTTTAAGGATGAGATTCTTAACCGAATCACGAATGGCACTATCTTCCGCCAAAAGTGCCTGTACTTGAGCTTGTTGGCGCTTGATTGTGGCTTCATCGTCTTCTCTAATAGCAGTAATCAAGTTGCGAACTACCACTTGTTTATTTTCATAAACTTCGGTGTGTTTTGCTTGTAAATCAGTAAGTTGCGCCTCATAGGACGAACCTTTAAGTTGTAAAAGATTGGCTTGATTGAAATGAACAGGTGGCTGGGTAAATTGAAAAAAGACATACACAAGCACCCCAATAAAAAGTACCATAAACTGCATAGGTACTTTGATTATCCCATTAAATAGCAATCCTAGACGACTTTCTGACAAAGATTTTCCAGAGAGGTAGCGCTGCACCTGTGATTGGTCAGTGCCAAAATAAGATAAAAATAGAAACACTCCTCCTAACATTCCTGTCCAAAAAGTGTAGCGGTTGGACAAATCAAACTCAAAATTAACCACTTCCAATTTTCCCATTTTACCTGCCAAACTCACTGCATCTCCAAAAGAAACGTCTCTAGGCAATTGATAAACCAGAATTATGCCTGCAATTGCCAAACCAATTAAAATCACTAACATTTGCTGTTTCTGAGTCACGCTTACAGCTTTAGTACCTCCAAAAACGGTGTAAGCAATAACAAAAATACCCATTAGAAAGATAGTAAAATTCAGATCCCAGCCAAAGATGTTGGATAGAATGATGGAAGGCGCGTAAATGGTAATGCCCGCTGCCATACCGCGTTGCAGCAAAAACAAGAAAGCAGTCAGGAGGCGCGTTTTTAGATCAAACCGCCCCTCAAGGTATTCATAAGCGGTATAGACATTTAACCGGTAGTAAATAGGTAAAGCAAAAATACACAACAACACCATTGCCACAGGCATTCCAAAATAAAATTGTGCGAACCCCATGCCGCTTTCGTAAGCTTGCCCAGGAGTAGAAAGAAACGTGATGGCGCTGGCTTGTGTAGCCATTACAGAAAGCCCAATCGTCCACCAGGATAAATCCTTATCGCCCATCAAATAACTCTGTACACTTTTGACGCTTCTGGTTTTTATCATACCATATATTGCAATCACGCCCAACACGCCTAGCATGACCAACCAATCAATCGGACTCATGTATTTTCAAATTGTAGAAAAAAGAAGAATTAACTTTTATTTTGGTGTGTTTGGGAGGTTACACTCATTAATCGAGCAAATAAAAGTATTTGTCAGAAAGTATCCTAATTCAAAGTGTGGTATTTGTCGGAGGAAGTGCAATAAAGTTTTGTACGCCCCTATTCAGGTTTGAATTTTACTACCCGCACCTTCCCTTTTTCTTCTAAAAACCGTCGAATAATGCGTTTCACTTCAGGATTACTTTCATAGCGTTTGGGTAACGAAGATTTAATATTATCTAAACTCGTGTATGTATCATTTTTATCTAAATAAGTAAATCCCTGATATTCACCATTTTCAATTAGAATAACTGCACTTTCATCTTTACTTCTTCCCCTATCAATCAGAAGCATGTCTTCTTCAAATACGTTGGTGAGGTGTCCCAAAGCAAGTGTGGCGCGCTCATTGTAGGCTTCCACTGATTCTAGTTCACCACAAGCCCCGCGACATTGTTTGAGGTGATAATTAAAGCAGACTTTTTTTGCAACCGTTTGTTCTAAGCCACTATATCTTGCGCACAACTCTAGTTTTTTGGCTAGTACATTTAGTTTGCCTTTGGCGTGGTGAACTTTGGAGTATTCCGAAAGGACGTTCAATTGTTTGCGTTCTTTGGTGTTGGGTTGAACCACATCAAAGCATATATAGCCTTGTTCGTTCTGAAAAGTATGGATAACGTAAGGGAAATAACGCACGCGCTGGGCTTGATTTAGGTAAGGGCGTTTGGTTTTTATTTCATGCGATTCTAACAGCAATGCCACCAATTCGCTACCTGTTTCTTCATAACTGACATCATATACTTGTTGCTGCATTTTTCGCGCTTTTTCACTGACATCTGCAAAGTGTTCTGCCACGCGCTTTTGAATATTGATGCTTTTACCGATGTAAGCTAATTGATTATGTTGATCATGGAAATAGTACACGCCACAGGTTTCAGGTAATTCATGTATCTTTTCAAGGCTAAGATTGCTGGGTAATAACGATTCTTTAATGCCCAAGTTAATCATTGATGTGACCTCTTTAGCACCGTATTCAGAGGAAATAATTTTCTCAAAAACTTCTGTGGTAGCCAATGTATCCCCCATGGCGCGATGCCGACTGCTAATGTGTATATTAAAATGCCGAATCAAACTATCCAGCCCGTAGGAACGCAAACCAGGAAATGCTTGCCTACTCAACCGAACCGTGCAAAGTTGCTTTCGCGTGTACGTGAAGCCCAAGCGCCTAAACTCTTCTTTTACAAAGCTGTAATCAAATCTAACGTTATGGGCGACAAAAATCGCACCTTCTGTTTTTTCTACAATTGTTTTTGCGACTTCATAAAACTTTGGTGCGCGATTGACCATATCTTGCGTGATGCCAGTAAGTTGGGTAATACCATAAGGAATATAGCATTCTGGATTGACAAGCGTCTCCCATTGATCAATCACTTTTTCGCCATCATGTACTACAATAGCTATTTCTGTAATGCGGTCTCTAGTTGCCTTTCCGCCAGTTGTTTCTATGTCTATAATGGCATATTTTCGCTCCATGCTAGGATGATTGATGTTTAGCAAAGTGTTCAATAAGTTGTGGGTTATCATTAGTTTGGTGTCATACAACTAATTATTTGTTGACTTGGTGATTTGTTAGGATGATTAGTGACTGGTACTGTGCAGTTTTTTATTTAATATTAGCTGTTTACCTAAACACAATTATTTGAGATCACCTTAATCTGTAGGCTACAAACACAAAAAAACTTTTCAGAAGGCAAATAGTATTAAGTTAGTTATCACGAATCCTTCAAAAGGTTATTTCAACTGCCCTCACCAACAAATAACCAGTTGCGTAATATGATTTAACAAACAAGGGCAAGTGCGTAAAGTTGTACGCAATTTGCGTAGATTTTTTTAATCTTAAATCCTTTTTTTATCTGGTTTGTTAACAATTTTACGCCACATTTGAAAAGGCAAATTGGAATATTTACCTTTGCGCATCAAAGTATCAATGGCGAGTTAAGGATTAAGAATTGCGTAATTGATATTAAGTTAAAAAGTTTATATTTTTTTGAAATCAAAAATTTTAAATATCATGTCTGGAAACAGAACTTTCACAATGATTAAGCCCGACGGAGTGGCAGCAGGAAATATTGGAGCTATTCTTCACAAAATAAACGAAGCAGGATTCAGAATTGTAGCCATGAAGCTGACCAAACTTTCCGAAGAAAAAGCGGGTGCGTTTTATGAAGTACACAAGGCGCGTTCATTTTACGGCGAATTAGTGTCTTTTATGTCTTCTGGTCCGATTGTGGCAGCTATCTTGGAAAAAGAAAATGCAGTAGCAGATTTTAGAGAACTCATTGGAGCGACCAACCCTGCAGAGGCTAAGCCAGGTACTATTCGCGCGCTCTATGCAAAAAGCATTGGCGAAAATGCAGTACATGGTTCTGATTCAGATGAAAACGCAGCTATCGAAGCTGCTTTCCATTTTGCTGGAACAGAGTTATTTTAATATATCCGTTTTGATGTTTAGTTGATTGGTCTTTAGCTTTAATCTCTAATCAACTAAACATCAAACGCCCTCAAGTGTCCTCGCCGGGACTCGAACCCGAATCAAAAGTTTAGGAAACTTCTATTCTATCCCTTGAACTACAAGGACAAACTAACACTAGTTACAAGATAAGTATTTGATAATTAAAAAATTGTACGATTAAATTAATATTTCGTTCATCGCTCATTTCTTAAAGGTCGAAACTACAGTGTTCTAGTTTTGTTTTATTGCTTTTAATTTACATCTAAAGTACGCAATTAGTTCTATGGATATTGAAACTTTTCGAGCGTATTGCTTATCGAAGAAAGGAGTGGAAGAAACATTCCCTTTCGACGAAGTAACTTTGGTTTTCAAGGTAATGGGTAAAATATTTGCACTTACTGGCTTGGATGACGATGGATTTAAGGTCAATTTAAAGTGCGACCCAGAACGTGCCGTAGAGCTGCGCGAAACCTACGAAGATATTCAACCAGGCTGGCACATGAACAAAAAACATTGGAACACCATCCATTTTGAGGGAGATTTAGACGACGCTTTTTTGAAAGAACTAATCAATCATTCTTATGACTTGGTAGTAGCATCCTTGCCCAAAAAGGACAAAGTTCTACTCGCTAGTTTGTAACCTTCGTTTCAGATTGAAAATTGCCTATCGTATGCAGCTCAATGAAGTCATCGAATGCGTTTCCAGTTCAATCGAATTGAGTTCCCAATCACGACCACATCCGAAAAAGCCATGAACAACGCGCCCCACATAGGGTTTAGCATACCCATTGCTGCAATCGGTATGGCAACAATGTTGTAAGCAAACGCCCAAAACAAGTTCTGATGAATGGTCTTGAGCGTAAGTTTACTGATTTGATAAGCATTAACCAAACTGCTGAGCTTACCATTCAAAAGTACAATTTGAGCCGCCTGAATCGCTACTTTTGAGGCTTGACTTAATGAAACGCCAATGGTGGCTTTAGCTAATGCTGGTGCGTCATTGATGCCGTCACCAATCATAGCCGTAGGAGACGCTTGAACATATTTTTCTAGCTGTTTCAATTTTTGTTCCGGCAGTTGCTCTCCCTCAAAAGACGAAATACCTAATGCCTGCGCCATTTCCTGTACCTTGGCTTGACGATCACCGCTTAACAGCATCACATTTTTTTGGGCTTTCTGAAAAAATTGTATGACTTCTTTAGCCCCCACTCGCATTTCGTCAGCCATGTCCAAAGTAGCCAGTAGCTCCTCATTGCGCACCAAATAAAGTTGATGTTCAGCGTCAAGCGTATATTCACGCACTAAGCGGTACGCCCCTAACAAATAGCGATTGCCCAGAGTATCTTCGGCTTTCAATCCTTCTCCTTTTATTTCCGTGATACTTAAGAAAGAAGGCACTGCGATGTTTGCCACTTGATCTTCTAACGCGCTGACGAGCGATTGAGCAATCGGATGTGCTGATTTTTGCTCTAAAGCATGAATAATAGCTAGCGTTTGTGTCGGTTGGTTAGTAAAATGTTGAATGGATTTAATTTGAAACTTGCCCGTAGTAAGTGTTCCAGTTTTGTCAAAAACAAAATTTTGAATACCAGCAAAAGTTTCTAGCGTTTGACCTCCTCTTACTAGGATGCCGTTTCTTGCCATTCTACCCACGCCAACCATGACTGCTGTGGGAGTTGCCAACCCCATGGCGCAAGGGCAGGAAATCACTAGCACGGCGATACTATTCATCAAAGCTTGTTGAAAAGCAAGCCCTACGATAAAATAAGCGACCCCAAAAGTGAGGAGAGAAATCGAAACTACGACAGGTACAAAAATAGCACTGATTTTATCTGCTAGGCGTTGAATGTCAGGCTTTTCTTGTTGTGCATTTTTTACTAAATCAATAATACTTTGTAGCACCGTCTGACGACCCACCGCCGTGACGTTCATCACAAAATTACCTTGCTTCACGACGGAAGCCCCAACTACTGTATCTCCTTTTTGTTTAGTTACCAATTCACTTTCTCCAGTCAGCATAGATTCGTCTAAATAAGCAATACCCTCTAAAATTATCCCATCTAAAGGTACTGCTTCTCCTTCATTTACTTGAAGTGTATCGCCTACTTTTATTTCCTTTAAATCAAACGTAACGATAGCTCCAGAAGGCATGATGCGTCTGGCTTTTTCACTTTGCAATTTACTCAATTCATCAATAGCAGAAGTGGTTTGTGCTACGGCGCGACGCTCCAACCAATTACCCACCAATACTAAAGTAATAATGGTTGCTGCTGTTTCATAAAAAATATAATTGTGGTTGTTCTGTATGGTTCCAATCAAACTATATACAAAAGGCAGCTGTACTACCCAGCCAAATTAGAACATCCATATTCGGAATACCCATTTTCAGGGAATTCCAAGCACTTTTACCAAAATGTAAAAAACCAAGAAAAAATACAGGCAAGCAGACCATCAATTGCACCCAAGGATGATGCAAAAAAGGGAAAGGAGAAATACCTACCATATCGAGAAGATGATGTAAAAGCAGTGGTAAAGTAAAAATAGCACTCATTAAAAGTTTGCGCTCCAAAGTCCACCAAGATTGACGATGATCGGGTTCTATCACCTCAAACCCAAGTTTATGAATACCTGCTTTCACTTCTTCTAACGTCAAAGCAGTTTCGCTCTGTTTGAAGCGAACTTCATGGGTTTGGAAATTGACATAGATATCTTCCAATCCTTTGCGCTCTAGATATTTATTGATGCTGGCAGCACAGTTGGTACAGGTCATTCCTTCTACTCTCAACTCCACTACTTCATTATACTTTGCTGTCATAATTTTTTTTTAACTTTGTGCAGTAATTCATACTTCAAAGCATTAGGTGGTAAATTAACCTTATCAGCGTTGCCGTGCTTTGCTGGTAGAAAGCACATCAAATAAGTGAGTGAGCAAAAGTAATGGTCACTCTTTTATTGATGGAGTCCATTAACAGCTATTAACGACGCAAGCAACTTACTTGCTTTAGAGTATCAATTCATCAGAACAATTTTAAATTCGTTTTTCCAATTAAAAAAGTAAAAAAAATGAGAAAGTTCTTCACCTTATTATTCTTTTCCGTGTTATTTCTTGTGTCTTGTCAACCCGCAGTAAAAGAAGATACAGAAACTACGACCGCCAAAACAACAGCAGAAGAGGCTAAAAAATATGTACTGAAGCCTTTTGAAACTTCTACACAATATCTCGATGCAGCTATCGAAGACATGACCTACAAGAATGGTAAAGTAAAGGTCGCCTACAAATCTAAAGATTATGTTTTAGGTAATCAAACACCTGATGCACCACAGAAAATGTGTGCCAATGCTGCAAAAGGACAGCACATCCACTTCATCGTGAACAATGCACCTTATGATGCCTACTATACGAATGAATTTGACACAGAACTTCCTGATGGCGAACACATTATACTAGCTTTTCTTTCTCGTTCGTACCATGAAAGCCTCAAGAATGAGCGTTCTTACATGGCAGTAAAAGCAACCGTAGAAAAGAAATCCTTTGTCGCTGCCGAACAAGTGACTGAACCAATGTTGTTTTACAGCCGCCCCAAAGGCAAATACATTGGTAAGGCGGAAACTGAAAAAGTGATGTTGGATTTTTTTGTTACTAACCTGGAGCTCGGCGATGATTACCGCGTGAAAGTGGAAATTAATGGCGAAGAAGAACACTTAGTGGACGCTTGGCAACCTTACTACATTGAAGGATTACCGATGGGCGACAACAAAATTAAACTAACTTTGATTGACAAATCTGGTAACCCGATTGAAACGCCACTCAACCCTGTGGAAAGAGTGTTCACGCTAGAAGCAGACCCAGCCGAAACAGCCGTTCAATAATCATTTTTATATTCAAGTTAGTCTTTAGTAGTGATAAAAGCTACTAAAGACTAGCCTCTGAAAATCTTCCCTCGAAATTATTCAATAGAAAAATACGTTTTGAAAAACTTAATCATCTATGTAAATCTAACTCTTATGATTAATCTAATCAAACGATGGAAAACACAAGGGCAAGGAGATTTAATTACTCCTAATGATAAAACTATTGTCTTTAACTTGAATTATAAAAACCTTCTTATTGGAGTTTTAAAATTGGAGAATGGAATATGGAGTTTTCAATACTCCGAAGATTTTAAAAATCAAGATAGAGTCAAGTTATTGCCTGACTTTCCAAACGTAGAAAAAGTGTATGAAAGTAAAGAACTGTATCCTTTCTTTCTTCACCGAATACCAAGTCAAAAGCAACCAAAAGTACAGAAGAAGATTAAAGAAAATCATATAGATGCTACTAATGAAGCCGAATTACTCCGTTTCTTTGGTAAAAAATCTATTTCTAATCCTTTTTTACTTCAGTCAGTCTGAACCCATTTTATTGATTCTAAAAGAAAGCCAAATTGATGTTAACATCAGTTTGGCTTTACTTTTTGAAGGGTCAAAGCAATTGAATTGTCAATGGACACTACGTCAACACAATATCTAAAAAAGTCAGTTTCCTATAACCTAAAAGGATAATTCTGCTTCCTTTTATAGCTTTTTCTCAAAGCATAGACTATTTTCTACGCCCGCATACTGCCCATAATTTGGTATCAACTGGTAGCCATTCTTTTGATAAAGATGAATAGCGTCAGGTTGTCTTTTGCCAGTTTCTAAAATACAAGTAGTATAAAATAATTCCGCAGCCCAGCCTTCTAATTCAAACAAGATTTTGGTGGCGACCCCTTTTCCTCTGTATGCTGGTAGAACATACATTCGCTTTACCTCCACAACACCGTCGGCGTAAGCCCTGATTGCGCCACAGCCTAACGCCTTTTCTTCTTCATACACTAGAACTACGTGCTTAATTTTATCAACCTTGTTAAACTGTGAATAAAAAGAATGCTCTTCACCATCAGTTTTAGCCAAGTCTGTATCCAACAATTTCACTAATTCAATAAAATCTTTGTGGGTGGCATCAGTTCTGAGTATTTTTAGCTTCATTGATAATGAATTTTTCAAAGTAATATTTGTAGCATTTATGTATTCAATGCCCCGCAGACACTAATAACTTGACCTGAAATATATAACGACATATCAGAACCCAAGAATACGCAAGTATCTGCGACTTCATCGGCTTTACCTAAGCGCTTCAAAGGAATTCCACTCAAAAAAGCATCTTTTGTTTTTTCATCCAAAGCATCGGTCATGTCGGTTTCAATAAAGCCTGGTGCAACAGCATTGCATCGAATACTTCTTGAACCTACCTCTTTGGCGATGGATTTGCTGAATCCAATAATTCCTGCTTTAGAAGCTGCATAATTGGCTTGACCTGCATTGCCAAATACACCTACTACGGAACTCATATTAATAATAGAACCAGTCTTATTCTTTAACATGACTTTTAGGGTGTGCTTGGTCATATTGAAAACCGATTTCAAGTTTGTTTCCATCACTTCATCCCATTGTTTTTCGGACATTCGCAGCATTAAGGTATCTTTAGTGATGCCCGCATTATTGACCAAAATATTAATTGTACCAAAGTCACTCACCACTTGATTGACCAGTTCTTCCGCCGCTTGAAAAGAAGCAGCATTCGATTGATAGGCTTTTACCATACCGCCTACGTCTTGTAGCGTCTCCACAATAGCTTCCGCTCGACTTGCAGAAGAATGGTAAGTAAATGCAACTTTTGCGCCATGTTCCACATATCTTTTGACGATAGCTTCTCCAATTCCACGAGAACCGCCCGTAATGATGGCAACTTCCCTTCTAATAGTTTTCCGCTCATTTATTGTCGTTTTTAGTCTTTAACAAAAGATAATTAGGAAAGACAATTTCGTTCAGGACGCTAAAATATTAGTTATTTGGAGAAAATAAAAAAATTTGAGTAATATTGTCAAGTAACTACTCGGGTAATCATTTTTTCCCAATAGAATCATATCTTTGATGGCAACTATGACTGAAAATTGAGTGCTACAAAAACATTAATGTCAAAAATTAATATTCTTTTTGAAGAGGTTTCGGCAAGGTCGCTGTACAAGAATAGTACAAAATTGAATAGCGGCATTTTTATGCTATAATAGCGCGAAAATTGTAAAATACCAAATTTAAAATACCTAACACTATGGATTTATTTGTAAACTCATTGATTGCATTAGTTTCTATCGTTAATCCACTCGGGGCAGTTCCTTTATTTTTAGCACTTACGCCCACTTATACACAAAAGGATAGAAGCCGCTCGGCACGGCAAACTAGCATTTACAGCGTCCTCATTTTAGGTGGCTTCTTTCTTGCAGGTGCAGCTATATTAGGTTTTTTTGGAATCAGCCTCCAAGCAGTCAGAATAGCTGGTGGTATCATTATTCTCAATTCAGGTTTTTCGTTACTCAATGGGCGATTTGAACAAAGCAGGGCAGTGAATGAAAAAGTAAAAGAAGAAGCATTGCATCGAGCTGACATTTCTTTTACCCCTATGGCAATGCCAATGCTTTCTGGACCAGGTTCTATTTCGTTTCTTATCTCTGCATTCGCAGAACATCAAAATTGGGTATCAAGAGGTTGGATTGGGCTGGCGATTATAGTGACAGGTATAATTATTTATTTGATACTCCGAAGTTCTGCTTATTTGCATCGCATGATGGGGGAAACAGGCTTAAAAGTGATCTCTAGAATTATGGGCTTTTTGGTTATGGCAATTGGCACGCAGTATATCATCGCAGGTATTTATCAGTTGATTAATGATTTGAACTGAGGATAGCTGAAAGGTAAATAAACGCAACACCTAGTGTAAAAATCTATTATCTTCGTCCTTAAACATCTAACTAAAATTTGCATTCGCGCGGTATGAAGAACTGGTTACAAAAATGGACAAGCAAGGCTACTGCACCAGTACAGGTACCAGACATTACGTTAGGAAGGTACAGCGACGCTTATAGGCTCGAGGACAATCTCCGTGCTTGGGAAGCAGCTATGCAAGCATACGAAAGCGGCAATTATCTGCTGGCTTATCGTCATTTCTTTCAATTTCTCAGGGATGAAAAAGAAGACAATGTGCGAGTGGAAGAAAAAAATGGTGTGTTGTATTTTGAATTGATTCAAGGTTCAAAATCTGTACGTGGACAAGCGGATCGCCACAAGCTAACTGCAGTGGCAAAAATATGTAGAACTACACAATTACAGGCAGGGTATATGCGAAGAATGCTAGAAAAGAATTTTAGTTTAAAGTATTGCCGCTATGCCCTGGATGGTGATGATGTAATTTGTATGGTATTCAATACTTACAACGCAGATGGTGCGCCCTACAAATTGTATCAAGCACTCCGAGAACTGGCTATTAATGCGGACAAACAAGATGATTTGTTGTTGGATGAGTTCAAGGATAGTTTGAAAGTAGTTGAACAATTGCCACAGCAGCAAATGTCTGCCCACGAACAATTGGCAAAGTATGAGTTTACAATTAGTAGCATTCACCGCGTGTTAGACTTAGTAGAAAAAGGTAAACTTCCACCAGAACAATTCCCAGGTGCTTGTTCCTACCTGTTGTTGAGTTTAGCTTATAAGCTCGACTTTCTTGTCAAACCAGAGGGTTTTATGATGGAAACGCTGGAGCGAATTCACCGCACCTACTTTGAAAAAAATGATACAGTCAACATAGAGAAAAACAAACTCCTATGCAGCGAGTATAAAAAGTTATTAGCGCGTTCAAAAGAAGACTACTTCAAAGAATTTTATTCTACTAAAGCCACCTTTGGAATCACGAGCCCTGAAAATCACAATCGAGTAGCCGTGTTCATTGAAACAGAAGTACACAATATGGACTGGTACCAAGAGCATGGTCATGCAGAAGTAGCACTAGCTATTGCGGATTATATTGTAGGATTTTGCTTATTCAATTTTGCCATTTTAAAACCTGACCGTGACTTATTTAAACTTTATTATCAAATTACTGTACCTCACTTCTTTGAGTCACTTGGATTTCGTCCAATATTTTATGATTTTCTAACTCATAGTTTCGATAAGCAAGCCATTCGCCAAGCACTTCAAGATATCAAATCAACTCACCTTAACCAGTACCCACAACTACAACCTGATATTCGCTCTTTGCAGTTTGATGACTTAGCTACTTTTGCCAAGTCCTTTTTATTGATGGTCAAAGACTTAGATTTATCCGCATCAAAATAAGCAATTGATAATTTGCCTCATGCTATTCCCTGCTGGCTTTGGCTTACCCACTAAAAGTAAGAACACTTTAGCCTCTAAAAAAAATATGGCAGGTAAGTTCCCCAAGATTAATGCTAGCTAATTAAAATAACCAAATCCATTGATTTGTGGAGGTTAACTTGTCAATTTAACTTCCACAAATCAATAGGCAGGTTGATAATTAATCCATTTTCCTTACGTAAGAATCAATACCGTTGTCGTTCAACGATTCTACCAACTTACGTGCTTCTTGCTCTGAATCAAACTTATCTACACAAACTGCATTGTAACTTGGATAGTCAAATTGAATCACCTCCGCATTAGAAAATCCTAGCGTCTTTAGTTCAGAAATTCTATTTTTTGCGTAATCGGTGTTCTTGAAAGTACCTGCAATCACGTAAAAAGGTTTACTCGAATCGTTACTTGAGAAATTGGTAGTCGTTGCTCCATTTTTTTCCGTAGGTGCTACATCAGTATCTCCTTCCAATTCAGTAACGTAGTTAGAAAGTTTTTTTTATAGCTTCTGGGTCTTGCTGAGTAGCAGAAAAAGAAGCTCCTAAATTTTTAATCACAACTTCTGTACGGCGGTTCTCTTGGTGCTGATTATCTGGACACTTCACTCCATTTACACAGCGGTTGCGTGGCTTGGTTTCTCCATAGCCGACTGCCTCTGCACGACCTACGCCTATACCTTGAGAAATAATGTAATCCACTGCCTTTTGCGAACGTTTTTCGGAAAGTTGCTGATTGTAAGATTCTGACCCTCTTGCATCGGTATGTGAAGCAATTTCTATAGTCATTTCTGGGTACATCTTTAGCATTTTTACCACTAAATCCAAATCAGATAAGGCATCTGAACGTAATTCTGTATCATTGAAGTTGTAGTAAATATTGGGTAACTGAATGATGGTTCCAATGGTGATAGGCGCACCGCCTACTCTCTCACCATTAGTCGCTGTTCCGTATCCACCTCCCGCTAAAAAACCACCTGTTGGCATCGTGATATCTCTATTGAGCATCAATCGTTCATTGCAGGGTTTATTGATAGTAGAAATCTGGACTGTACTAGAACTTACCCCATCCTTCAAACCATATACTTCGTATTCTTTGTCACATTTTAAGCAGTAAGTATAGTTACCTTCTCCGTCAGCTAATACTTTAAATTCTTCTTTGGTTTTTACGTCCTTAATGACTACTGTAACGCCCGCTGGAATCAAAGCTGCGTTAGTGGTTGTAATTTTACCAGAAAAAGGCACACAATCCACAGCTTTTTCCAAAGGAATTAAAAAACCCTTATCGTTGCCGTAAGAAGGAATACTAAATGTGATTTGGTTGGGAAGGTAGCCTTCTTTAGTGACAATAATGGCGTATTTACCATCTGGAAGAGTGAATACATATTTTCCTTCTTCGTCCGTGAATCCTTTTGCATCTTCATTTTTTGGAATAGGTAACTTAATCGTGACTGAGCCATCTTCACTAACTTTCTCTATGATAATTAATGGCCCGTCCCACCGTTGGGAGGAACTAACCCTATATCATTAAGATTGACATAACCTATTTGTGCATTTGCTACTGTTTGATTAGAACTTGCATCTATAACGGTAGCGATGATCTCATTCTGTCCTGCTTTTGCACCCTCTATTTTGAAACTATAAATGTCGTCAGCTCCTTTGCCACCTGGACGGTCAGAGGAAAAATAACCATTTTTCTTGTCTAAATCCAAAATAAAACCTAAGTCATCTTTAGCCGAATTGAATGGCTCTCCCAAACTCACAGGGCGTTTCCAAATATCTCTACTTTTGGTGGTATAAAATAAATCCAAACTCCCCATGCCACCATGTCCGTTGGAAGAAAAATATAATGTACCATCTGCATGAATAAATGGAAATGCTTCTGCGTTTGGAGTATTTACTTGCGGACCTAGATTGATAGGCGGTCCCCACTCTCCTCCAACTCTACGAACCATATATAAATCGTAGCCGCCATAACCACCAGGGCGGTCAGAAGAAAAATATAACTCATCCATATCTGGGGAAATGGTAGGGTGGATGGTATTGTAACCCTCCTCATTAAAAGGGACTTCCTTTATGTTTTCCCACTTACCATTCAGATATTGAGCAGAATATATATTTAATTTTTTTAGATAATTTCCAGAAGAATTACTGGTATTTTTTACATCATTTCTGGTGAAATAAATTGTTTCAGCAGAACTATTAAAGGTTACTCCAATTTCATGTACTGTGGAAAGCAATTCCTTTGCGAGCGGCTCTGGGTCTTCTAGCTTACCATCGCCACCACGAGTGGCTTTAAAAATAGACATAATGTTTTGCCCAATGCGCGTGTCCGTGATGGCAAATTTCCCTTGATCGTACTGTGTGGTGATGAATACGATACCATTACTGTAAAAAACAGGTGCAAACTCTAGGTTTTCTGTGTTGATTCCACTTTCATTTTGAATTTTTACTTCAACTCCTGTTAAGTTGATTTGCCCAAAAGCTAGGCTACATGTGATGAAAAACGTGAATACTACCAATGACAGCTTCATGTTGGAGTAAGATTTGAATAGTTCGACAAATATGTTCATGATTGGCTATACGAATATTCAAAAGGCTTGTTTCAAAACCAATTGGACTTTAGTCAATTAGTCGTGTTATTAGTTATATTATTTGCCATTATTTATTAGGTGTGTTGAAATTAATAAAATTCGGCAAAAACAAGCAATCGCCCTAAAGGTGTTCATAAGCAAAACCATTAAACGGTAACCTATTCTTGGACGCAAACAACTGGAAAGAGTAACTTAGAAGTTGCAAGTAAGAAGTTAAGTGCTTATAACTATCCAGCCGCGTAATGGCGATTTTTTTGATAAAAAAGAGAAAAATTTCAGTAAACCGCGTAGTGGTGGTACAAAAAACGCCTTAGGGGAATATTGTGCCGCCACTACTTGGCTTTTTAATCTCTTTATAGATTATTTCTCCCTGAAATAAACTAAAGCGAGCATCACTGAGGAATTTTTATTACAAGAAATCATTAATCACAACTCAATACGTGTAATTGAGTTGTGAAAGTAAATTATTCATAACTCAATAATTAAATCGAAATTGATCACTCCTTTCTTCCATTTCCTATCTAGTTAATCGGGAAGCAACACAAAACCATTTATGGCAAATTGTTCAAAATCAGCGTATTTCATCCAAATATACCCCTTGTTGCCCCACAAATTACCAAGACTGTTTTGCAGTTCAAAAGCCTCCAATTCTTCATCGTAGCTTACTACAATCAAAGGCGTAATTCTATCTTGGCTGTCGCCATTAGATTCCCAAAATTCGACTCCTGAAAGCACATCAAACCCTGCATCCACTTGCATTTCCACCAATACTGGATTACCTCTCAGCAAAGCTTTGCGCACTTCAAATGTTTTTGTCTCCCCCTAGTTTCGGCAGTGAATACTTTGAGATAATTTCTAATTGAATATTTCTTCGCCCCGTACACTTGGGGAGAAATTTCAACCGCATCGTAAGGCACAATACCCGCGTTAGGTACGCCATACTCCACTAAAAACTTAACGGCATCTTCAAGATTTAAGCCTTGCTTTAGTAAAGCTGAACTCAATGCAATATAGTCTGGGCTTAGATTTTCCTTAAAGTTGCGACCAAAGTTGATGTAAAATTCTAAACAACTGGACACTGCGTAGGCGGCTGGCGAACCTTTTTGTCCAACGCTTCTAGGTGGCATCATGTAAGGCTTCACGCTTTGACCCGTCAAAGTAGCGCGCGTGTTGGATTCAAACCCACCCATGGTTACAGTTAATCCATCAAACTGTTGAGCATCACTGATACCCATTTCACCTTTGAAAGACTTAATTTTTTCTTGGCACAAATGTGGACTGTGCAAAAGAAAAAGATACACTACACAGCAAGAACAAGCTAATAATAGTAATGGGAAATTGTATTCGATACATGGCAATTCAATTTTGACTATCAACGGGCTTATTGGAAAAGATGTTGTAGAAACGTTAGCAAAAATTTATTCTTACTTATTCATAAGTTATCCACATTCTCTTGAAGCATAATTTTCAACTCCTAATAGAATCTTAATATTTAAGTTGCTGATTATCATATTTTTAATGAGTACATAGTTCAATAAAATAGTTTACATTAAATTTACATAAAGAAATTAACACTTTTTCCACATTTTGTTATCTATTTCATTCAATTTGTATTCCACGAGTACCTGTATGGACTATTTTTAAACATTGAGCCTTCAGCTACAAATGAGTATATCGAAATAAAATATGTGATTACTTTTTTTAGTCAAATTATTGTAACGTACTTATGATTATAATTTACAATTCATCATTTATCCTTTACCATTCAATTTAAGTTTTCACTTCCTTTTGCTTACGTCAACAAGCTAACTCGCTAAAATATATTCAAATATAGTTGATTTTCTTATTTTTGCGCTCAAGTCAGCAGCCATACTTATTAACGCTAGGTTGCTGGACGGCATACTTCATGGTTAAAAAAAAATCAACATGAATGATTTAGAACGTTACTTCCACGAAAATCAAGACGGGCGAATGCTCAATAAGTGGATGCATTATTTTGATGTTTACGACCGTCATTTCAGCCGATTTAGGGGGCAACCGATTACGATTATGGAAATTGGGGTAGCCCAAGGTGGAAGTTTAAGAATGTGGAAGCATTATTTTGGAGACCAAGCCAAAATATATGGTGTGGATTTGAACCCCAATTGTAAGCAATTTGAGGAAGAAAACGTACAAATCATAATTGGTTCTCAGTCAGATCGCAATTTTTTGAGGCAACTAAAAAAAGAAGTTCCCAAACTCGATATTTTAATTGATGATGGCGGACACACTATGATACAACAGATTGTGACGTTTGAAGAACTTTTTGACCATGTAAAAGAAGACGGTGTTTATTTGTGCGAAGATTTACATACTTCTTATGAACTTCGCTTTGGAGGCGGTCATAAGCGCCAAGGAACATACATTGAATACACCAAAAACTTTATTGACTATATCAATGCTTGGCATTCTGAACAACAGTCTTTACAGGTGACTGATTTTACTAAATCCGTAGATTCTGTCCACTACTATAGTGGTATGATTGCCATAGAAAAAAAGACAAAAGAGAGACCGAAAAGTAAAACCAATGGCGTTAAATCTATACAATTTGGAGTGGAACGCAATAAGCAGCAAAAACTAAAAAAACGATTACAAAAACGCGCCTTGACCATAACTAATAAAGTGTTAAGAGCGTTTCGTTTAAAAGGTTTTGTTTGGAGATAGCAGTGATATTCAGTATATTTGTGGTATGGCGTTGCGAGATAAATTTCCAGAGGCTGGAACAGAATATTTGGGGGGGAATAGTGATGGCTGGGAATACCGAACAGTTTTCTCTGGCTCTTCTTTGGCACAGTCCTATGATATGATTCGTAAGTTTCTTGACGAAGAAGGTTATCAGGAAATACCTTTGCCAAAAAATGAGCAAGAGTTACTCCTTTTCCGAATTCCGACCCGCAACAAGCAGATTCTTTTGTTTGAAGATAATGGCTATGTCCATAATCCTATCAAAATTCTATTCCCTAACGATAGAAGGAATAAAAAGACGCTTATTCTATGCGTTTATAATGAAGAATACCCAAATCACTTGCTAAAATTTCATCATATCTTAGAGCGTACTGCTTCAACGACTAAGTTAGCTGTTGTGTCGTCAGTCCAGCAGGAAACCGCTACCACCTAGAAAAATTGGGTAGTATAAAGATAAGTGGTCACTGATGTTATGCAATTTGCTTTTTGATTAAATGCAACCGATTTACAGGCTTTCCACGCAAATAAATTAAATACGCAGGAAGCCTTTCAAAAGCAAATAGCAAACGATGCAGCATCAATCGGTAATTAACAATAACCGTTTGATGATTAGTTTTTTCTACATCCTATTATCACTAAATCTTTTTACTACCCAAAAATCTATCTATTTTAAATATCATCGCCAAAAAAAGCAATAATCTTGTCCGCTAATTCCAGTGCGTTTTGTCGTTGTGCTTCCAAAGTAGCCGCGCCCGTGTGGGGAGTCATAGAAATTTTTGGATGCTGCAATAGTTCCTGCTGTGGAGAAGGTTCTTGATCATATACATCCAAAGCTGCACCAGCTAGTTTTCCGCTATCCAAAGCCTCAATCAAAGCTGCTTCATCCACTGTGCCGCCGCGAGAAGTATTGATTAAATAAGTCCCTGATTTCATTTTTGCAATTTCTTCGCGCCCAATAATGGGGGTACCACCTGCAAATGGAACATGAACAGTGATGAAATCTGCTTTAGTAAGGACTTCTTCTAGGGAAGTAGTTGTGATCTTTACTGACAACCGAACTTGCTCCGACTTGTACAAGTTAATGTCAATATCCACCTCGCTCAACGCTAAATCTACTGGTAGAATTTCCATTCCTATACCCATCCCAATTCTAGCTACTTCCTGCCCTACCCTACCGAATCCAATGATACCTAGCACTTTACCTCTTAATTGGACACCGTTAGAGTAATTTAGTTTAAGTTGATCAAATTCTGTTGCGCCTTTAGTAGGCATTTCTCTATTGGCGAGGTACAAATGGCGCGCCAAGCTAAACATGTGTCCAAATACGAGTTCTGCCACAGAAGCTGCCGAAGAAACTGGTGTATTCATCACCGTAATATTTTTTTCCTTCGCATAAGCCACATCAATATTATCCAAGTCCACACCACCTCTTGCAATGATTTTTAGATTTGGACAAGCATCTATCAGCTCTTTTCTTATTTTGGTAGCACTTCTCACAATAACTACATCGTAGTCTGGAAGAATATGAAGTAAATCTTCTTGTGCAACTTTATCGGTATGTACCTCATAGCCAGCCTCTTCTAATAAAATACTACCGTCAGGGTGAATGCCATCGTTGGCGAGTATCTTGACCATACCTATATCCGTTTAGTGAAATTTGAATGAAGTAAATTAATATATTAGTCAAACAATTAAGTGTAATTTTTGACTGTTTGTAAGACCATTTAACTTTTACCAAAAGCCTAAATATCTGACGCTACACTGTTGGTTTTTTGATTCAACTTTGTTTTGAGTGAAATACTTTGAACGCACGTACTCTACCAATAAGCAAAAACTGAATTAACAAGCAGATAATACAAGAAAGCGACAAGTTAATTAGATAATTTTGCAAATGTAAAAAAATTAGTTCGTTTTTTTCAACACTTCTATATAAAATACGAGAATCTGGTGAGGTGGAATTAAAGTATCGCCATTAGTAGCCAATAAACCAGCCTCCTGATAAGCCAAATGAGATGGCGTGATTAGCCTAATTTTACCACCTACTCGCAGCAATTGTAAACCTTCGTTCCACCCCTCAATCATATTACCTACATAGAACTGGAGCGGCTTTCTACGTTTGAAAGAACTATCAAAAATAAATCCATCCAAAAATCGTCCTTCATAGTGCGCTTCCAAATAATCCGCCCATTGGATGCTATCTCCCGCTCCTTGCTGTAAGATTTGGTAGCATAGACCAGATGCAGTTTCCTGAATATCCCACAAAGAATCTATTGCTAGGCTGTAAATCGCGTTTCGGTCTTTTTCAGCAATAGAAGTTGGATGCAAGGTCAAACCAGTCGAAAGTCTTTGCACTAAATCGTCTTGTTGCGCAGTAGTTAATTGATTTTCAACGAATTTACTGCTTTCTGTTTGTTCTTTACTAACACAAGAAAAAGAAATTGTAGTAAACAATAGAATATGAAATTTAATTGTTAGGTTCTTCATATAAATAAAATTTAATTGCTTTTTTAAGCCAACAGACTTCTATTGATTGTCCTTTCGGAGTAGGATACAAGATGTACGCTTGTTATTACTTCAGTCAGAAGAATTAAAAGTTATGTAGATAGTAAGTGACTAACCGAAAAATTGAGCAAAATGCTTAACCCACAAATTATTTTCATCTTTTGAGCAACTTCTTTTGGAATTTGTTGTAAATATATATAAATTTGCCAAAGTCAAGGCAAACAAAAAAAGAGGGAATGAATAATTGTTCCCTCTTTTTTATTGATTAGTAACTGGTATTACACCATTCACTTTTTTATTTACCTTTTGCCTAACTAAGCGATTAGATAATTTTTGAGACAAATATTTGGGCATAACGCCTCAAAGCAAGTCTTTTACATCCCCACAAATAACCAAGCACGTAACATCAGTTATTAGCTTTAAAATTGTCGAACTACTTATGATCGAAGAACGCATCGTAGAATTATTGGATAAAAAATGGGAAGAACCCGAATGGGAAAGTTGTTTTGTGGTAGAAGTAAAGCATCACCAAAAGACCAATAAATTAGAAGTTTTCATTGATAGTGATGCAGGGATGACTTTTGAAAAATGTCAAAAAATAAGTCGTTACCTAGAGAGCGTATTGGATGTAGAACTTTGGCTAGGTGAAAAATACGTATTAGAAGTTTCTTCACCTGGCGTGGGTCGTCCACTCAAACTCAAGCGCCAGTATTTCAAAAATATTGGGCGAACCTTAGAAGTGCGCTGGAACGAAGATAATACCACAGAAGGCTTACTTAAAGAAGCTAATGAATTAGGCATCAGTATTGAACACGAAATACAGGTGGTGGAAGGTAATAAAAAGCACAAGCAAAATATACTAACCTTCATCCCTTTCGAGGCGATTAAAAGTACAAAGGTGAAGGTGGTGTTTTAAGTTTTTTTCGTCAAAATATATCCAAATACCAACTGAATCAGGAAAAATGTTTGAGCAAGGCAGATGATGATGTACACACTTTTATTTGATAATCAATTTGAGCAAATAGCATAAAATGTTAAATTTTGTAGATATATTTTCGGAATTTAAATCGGTCAAAGAATTAGACCGTCCCGCTATGGTGCGCGTCCTAGAAGATGTATTTCGCACTTTGATTAAGAAGCGGTACGGGTCTGATGAAAACTTTGATGTAATTGTCAACACGCAGAAAGGGGACTTAGAATTGTGGCGAGTACGAGAAATTGTAACAGACGGCGAGGTGACCGACGACCGCAGCCAAATTGCTATTTCCGAGGCTTTAATTATTGACCCTGAATACGAAATTGGAGAAGAATGTTACCAACAGTTATCGCTAGAAGATTTTGGACGACGTTCAATCATGGCGGCTAGACAGACTTTGATTTCCAGGATTGTAGAATTGGAAAAAGAGGAAATAGTAAAAAAATACAACGAGCGGCTAGGCGAAGTGCTAGTAGGTGAGGTCAGTCAGTTGTTGAAGCGCGAAATATTGGTACTAGACGATACTACTGGCAACGAAGTGGTACTTCCTAGAAACTTTATGATTAAAGGAGATTTCTACAAAAAAGGGGATATTGCGCGTGGCGTCATCAAGGCAGTAGAAATGAGAAATAATAACCCAGTGATTATCATTTCAAGAACCGACAATGCGTTTTTAGGTAAATTATTAGAGCAGGAAGTCCCCGAAATAGAAGATGGATTGATTACCATTCAACGCATTGAGCGTCTGCCAGGTGAGCGCGCAAAAGTGGCGGTTGAATCTTATGATGATAGAATTGACCCTGTTGGTGCTTGTGTAGGGATGAAAGGTTCCCGTATTCATGGTATTGTGCGAGAGTTGCACAATGAAAACATTGATATTATTAATTACACCAACAACGATTCGCTATTCATACAACGTGCCCTTACGCCAGCAAAGGTAACTTCTATTGACTTGAACGCAGAGGAAAAACGCGCTTCGGTTTATTTAGCTCCAGAGCAGGTTTCTCTAGCTATTGGTAAAGGTGGAAGCAACATCAAATTAGCGAGTAAACTAACTGGTTACGAAATTGATGTATTCCGCAATACCGTAGAGTACGAAATAGACGACGTTGATTTAGAGGAATTTGGCGATGAAATAGAAGACTGGGTAATCGAAGCACTCAAAGCTATCGGTTGCGATACTGCTAGAAGCGTACTGGCACTTAATGCGCAAGAACTGGTTCGCAGAACGGATTTGGAGGATGAGACTGTGGAAGAAGTGCTCAACATTTTAAGGGCAGAATTTGAAGAAGAGAATAAGCAGTAAATCAGAATAACTGATACAATCAACGGTTTTAAGCAAAAGCAAATGACTTAAAATGAATGTTGAGGCTATATTCTTTTTTTAGAGTAAAATAAAGTTTCTGAAGCTGGACGATTAAAATATTGGTTTGATTTTCAGCCATCTATTTTACTCGCCTAAGCTCATACACATATTGCAACATAGATGTAAAAGTTATTACAATTTGTAACTTTTGCCTTACAGTGCTGTTACTGAATTTAAAGTCAACTAACATGAAAAATAATTGGTATAAATATTTGTCCGTGGTTTTAGTTGTAGTAGCAATCCTCGTACTTTCTACTACCCTATTGGAGGCGCAATGTCCAATGTGTAAGATTGCGGTACAGTCTAATATGCAAAATGGCGGTACAGCAGGCAAAGGTTTGAATAAGGGGATTTTTATCATATTGGGAATGCCTTATTTGATAGTTGGTACTATTGCTTACATTTGGTGGCGCAACAAGCGAAAACTAAACGAAGCATAAGGGCTATCAACTAATTTTAAGCATTCTGAATTTGATGTTGCCCTATTGTACTTTTTAGGGCAACATCAAGTTCAAAATAAGTCTAGTTGAATCACTACTTTCTTTTGCTCCAGATTTCGTAAATAGGTTCTCCTTTAGAACTTAACCCACTGTGATGCCAGTCATCGTTTTCTACTTTAAATTCGAACTGGAGTTCCGTACCTACTCTTGAATTGTCGCGAGAGAAAAATTCAATTTTTTCTTTGTATGTTCCATTTTTAGCTTCATAGCTACCTCCTCCTGTACCAAAGAACTCCTTGGTTGCCACATTGTAAGCTATCCATTGGAACTGGCTACCTGTCAAGATTTTCATCGTTTTTCTTGGGCGTGTGGTATCCATCTTACTGATTTCGCCATTTTGTTTACGTCCTGAAATGAGCCACGCTGCTGTGAGGGGCGTAGTAGTGATTTCATCCATTACAGACCAGTTGCTTTTTATTTTGTTAGCACTAGTAGTTAATGTTCCATTTTTCAGTTTTACTTTCCAAGTCTCTGATGTTCCAACATTGGCAGTGTCTTGTGTATCAAACTCGTAAGTCAAAACCAAGTTTGTCCCTAATAGCTTACAAGTACCACCTTTTGTCCATAAAAACGCACCTGTGTTTGCGGTGTAGGCAGTGCTTGAGAAGTAATTACCACTCACCAGAAGCACTTGTTTTTCTTGATTGGTAGTTTTACTCCATGCACCTTGTACTATTGCGGGTGGAGGTGGAGTGAAGCAAAAGTCCCTACTAGAGCGATAAAGCTCCATGCAGTTAATAACAAGATTTGATTGCGTACCATAAATTTTGAATTGATTTTACTGCTAATTTATATGATTTTTGTAAATTTAGCGTTAAATTAATTGCTGGAAGTAAATTTTGAGTACAAGATTTTTCGACAGTTCTAAGATGAACAATTGGCTATTACGACAATGACTATGAGAAAATGGTGGAGTAATTTTTGGTTTTCCTTTCCAGTACAATTACTGATTTTGCATGTGAGGAATCATATCTTATTGACTTCCATTTGGGTTTTCCTTGGTAGTTTGATAACAGGTAGTATTGCTAATATGTTCGGTATCAAATACTTATTTTGGTCACCAGAATATTTTGGAGAAGTTAGTTTTTGGAGTTTTTTCTTTCTAGGATTTTGTTTCGGCGGTTTTGTAATGACTTGGCATCTTTCTGTGTATATGCTATCTGCTCAACATTTTCCATTCTTAGCTACTTTATCCAAGCCGTTTACCAAATTTTGTATCAATAATTTTATCATACCACTTTTTTTTGTATGCTTAATTCTTTATCACCACATTCATTTTCTAATTGACGAACATCAATTTTCTTGGGGCGCTGTGATTTATCATGTTTCAGGTTTCATCTTTGGTTTGTTAAGTTTGGTCATCTTATTGATTGCTTATTTTACTTACACGAACCGAGATATTTTGAGCTATTCAGATAGCCCTGTCCCCTCCACCAGAAAAGGATTACTTAAAAGAATTGCTCCTGGAAGGCGCGTAAACTTAGAGGAAATTAGGTCGGAAGTGAAAAGTTGGCGCGTAGAAACTTATTTGACAGAAGCTCTACGCCCGAGAATGGTGCGAAGCGTCTCCCATTACAGCTTACGAGTGATTATGAACGTGTTTAAACAAAATCATACCAACGCTTTGATTGTACAGATGTCTAGTATGCTTTTATTGGTGGCTTTGGGTTTTGGAATGGAGCATCCTAGTTTCAGGATACCAGCAGGAGCAAGTGTTTTTCTTTTTTTAAGTGTGGCAGTCGCCTTTATCGGTGCATTTTTATATTGGTTTAATCACTGGAGTTTCACCATCATTTTATTACTCTTTTTTGTGGTCAATACATTGACGAAACGCTCCTTTTTCAATCAAGAAAATAGGGCGTATGGGTTGAGTTATCAACAACCTAGACCTGTATATGAATTTGCGAAACTCCAAAGTTCCTTTTCCATGGCGCAAATTAATGAGGATAAGGATAGCACTATTCGCATTTTGCATCGCTGGAAAGAGCGAACAGGAGAAATAAAACCTAAAATGATATTTGTGTGTGTGAGTGGTGGCGGATTAAAGTCTGCCACTTGGGCGATGCAGGTGCTACGAAATGCCGACAGTTTGACGCATGGTTCGCTTATGCGCCACACCGTACTGATGTCAGGTGCTTCGGGAGGGATGATTGGAATGTCTTATTTTAGAGAACTTTACTACCTGAAGTTGCTAGGTGAATCTGTGAACCCTCACGACGTGCAGCATATTTACAAGATTTCTAAGGATTTGCTTAATCCTATTGCTTTCACTATCACTACGAATGACATTTTTATTCCAAAAGGCTATTTTAAAGTAGGTGACCAGCAGTATAGAAAAGATAGAGGTTATATTTTTGAGCAACAACTTAATGAAAACACAGATTGGCGACTCAATCGTACTTTGGGAGAGTACAAAGAACCCGAACAAGCAGCGTTAATTCCCATGCTTTTTGTCACTCCTTATATTGTAAATGACGCTAGGCGGGTGATCATTTCTCCACATCCTGTATCCTATATGGCAATAGCACCCAACAGTTTAGAAGCAGAATCTTGCGATGTGGATGCCATAGATTATATGCGTTTTTTTAGCAATCAATCTCCAGAAAAACTTTTGTTCACGTCCGCCTTACGCATGAATGCTACTTATCCTTACATCTTACCGAGTGTTACTTTACCCACCAGTCCTGATATTGAAGTCATGGATGCTGGTTTCCGAGATAATTTTGGACTTAAATCCGCCGTTAGATTTGTTACCGTATTTAAGGAGTGGATTGATGAACACACTAGCGGAGTAATTATTCTTTCTATTCGAGGTATTGAACGCAACAATGAAGTGATTAATGCCACAGACAACGATGGGATTGTCGAATCGCTAATTGACCCATTAGGAATTGCAGGTAAAATTGTAACCTTACAAGACTACGAAAACGACAGTAGTATTGGGTTGCTACGAAGTTGGTTCGGACTTGACCGCTTTGAAGTAATTCCGTTTGTCTATAAACCTACCACGCGCCATGAAGAAGCTTCTATGACTTTTCATTTGACTTTGCGAGAACGCGATGATATTTTAAATGCTATTACCTTACCTCAAAATCAAGTTAGCTTGAGCAAGTTACAACAACTTTTCCTAATGCGGCAAGCATCACGAATGGATTAAAATCTATTACCTTGGCAGAATAAGACTTCCACGAGATTTGGAAGAAATCAAATTTCTCACTTGCTTACCAACTAACAAAAACGTAACTTTGCAAGAAAGCTAATTCAATGCAAATTGTCAATCCACTTTACGACCACGCTTTCAAATATTTGATGCAAAATAACCGAATGGCTAAAAAAGTGCTATCCACGCTTTTAGAGTGTGAGGTGCTGGATTTGGTCATTGAGCAGCAAGAAATCGTAGCAGTAGATGAAGGCAGAGGACTTAAACTTTATCGGTTGGATTTTAGTGCCCTTCTAGTGAACGAACAAGGGGAAAAGCAAAAAGTACTCATCGAATTACAAAAGTCAAAATTACCCACCAACGTCCTTCGTTTTCGCAGTTATTTGGGCGAGAACTACGCCAAGCGTGAA
>JAAUTG010000273.1 GCA_012031785.1 Saprospiraceae bacterium
AAGTTTTTAATAAACCAAAACCTTTTTAGATCAATGACAATGATACCCCAACATAATGCCACCGAATGACTTTTTTTGATCACCGAGTTGTCTATGTTGACCCTAAGCAGCATCCGCTTCGTGTAGATAAATTTTTGATGGAGCGACTAGAGCATGTGACTAGAAATCGCTTGCAGAATGCCATTCGTGCTGGTGCGATTACCGTAGGAGAGCAGCAAGTAAAGCCTAACTATAAAGTCAGACCAGGCGATGCGATTCATTTAATCTTACCTAAACCACCAGGAGAAGGACGTGAAATTCTTCCACAAAATATTCCTTTAGATATTCGATATGAAGACAATGATGTGATTGTACTTCATAAACCTGCTGGCTTGGTAGTTCATCCAGGCGTTGGTCATTATAAATATACGCTTGTTAATGCCCTCGCTTATTATTACCAGAACCTACCTGTCATGGATAATAATTTTCCTGACCGTCCTGGATTGGTGCATCGGATAGATAAAGAAACTTCTGGGCTATTGGTAGTGGCAAAAAATGAGTACGCCATGAATCGCTTAGCAAAGCAGTTTTATTACCATACCATAGAGCGAAAGTATGTAGCTATTGTTTGGGGCGAACCAGAGCACGAGTTTGGCACTATTAAAGCAAATATTGGGCGAGACCCCAAGAACAGAAAAGAAATGACCGTGTTTGAGGACGAAGAGCAAGGTAAATGGGCAGTCACCCATTGGAGAACCTTAGAACGACTTTACTACATCAGCGTCGTAGAATGCCAGTTAGAAACTGGACGTACTCACCAAATTAGAGTACACATGAAATATTTGGGGCATCCACTTTTTGCAGATGGAAAATACGGTGGTAAAGAAATTGTAAAAGGAACTCGACACCGCCGCTACGAAGCGTTTGTAAATAATTGTATGAAGGTGCTGCCACGCCACGCACTACATGCTAAATCTCTCGGATTTGAACATCCCACCACTGGAGAATGGCTTTACTTTGAAGCAGATTTGCCTACGGATATGGTGGAATGTGTAGCAAAATGGAGACATTATGTAGAGCATCAGAAAGAATTGATTGCCAAAGGATAAGTAAAATTAAAATGGATTCATACTGTTGAAAATCCATAGCTCTGATAACTGCTCTAACCCAATATTTTTTCTTCACATCTTCTAGGGGTAAGTTCCATGGCTTTGTGTTAAATTACAATCAACCGTTAAGTATTCGAAGATGAAAAAGCAATAATTGACTTTATATAAAATTAAATTTTCTAGCATGCACTAAACCCGCTCTTCAAACATCTTTTCAAAACAAATCTAAATATTTTTTTGTAACTTTCATATTTTTACTAATTTTGTTGCGTTAGCGAATTTTCGCCAAACCATAATACTTAATCAAAATTAGTTGGCGGAAAAAAAACAAGTTAAATCCTTAGCAATCAGATAAATCAATCTTGTATTGCCCTTAAATCAGAGACATCTTAGTATATTTTTGTTCTTTGTTCATAGTCGCCAAACCTAATAAATATGAGAAGAATCCGCAAAGCTGCTGTGCTTGGTTCTGGAGTAATGGGAACGGGTATCGCTGCGCACTTCGCCAATATTGGAGTAGAAGTTTTGATGTTGGATATTGTACCCAACAATTTGCCAGACCATAAAAAAATGATACCGCTGCTCGCAATAGTATTGCCAGCCTCGCCTTAGCAAATGCTTTGAAAGGCAAACCAGCTCCTTTTTACGACAACGATTTCGCTGCTCGCATTACCATAGGTAATTTTGACGATGACTTACCCAAAATCAAAGACTGTGATTGGGTGATTGAAGTGGTGGTAGAGAACTTAGACATCAAGCGCAACTTATTTGCTAAAGTAGAGCAGTACCGCAAAAAGGTACATTAATCAGTTCCAACACATCAAGCATCCCCATTCACCTCATGGCAGAGGGCAGAAGTGATGACTTCAAACAACATTTTTGTGGAACACACTTCTTCAACCCAGTGCGCTACATGCGCTTGATGGAAGTCATTCCAACGGCTGATACTGCCAGTAGTGTCACTCATTTTTTGATGCACTATGGAGACGTGTACTTAGGTAAACAAACTGTACTTTGCAAAGATACGCCCGCTTTCATCGCCAACCGTATTGGGGTGTATTCAGGCGTAAAACTATTAGAACTTACAGATAAATATCACCTGCGCATTGAGGATGTAGATGGCTTGACAGGTCCTGCTATTGCGCGTCCCAAAACTGGAACTTTCAGATTACAAGATTTGGTGGGTCTGGACACTAACGATAAGGTGGTAAACTTCGTAAAAAGTGCTTGTCCAGATGATGAGTATATTCAAACTATCAAGGACAAACCCAACCCTAAATATATAGAGTTTCTACTTGAAAATAAATTCTATGGTGATAAATCCAAGCAAGGCTTCTACAAGAAAACCGACCAAAAAGATGCTAGTGGAAAAAGCATTATTTTAGCCTTGAACTTAGAAACACTTGCCTACGAACCGAGCCAAAAGCCAAGTGTTCCGAGCTTGAAAATAGCTAAACAAATTGATGCACCTACCCACCGCGTGCGTGCCATGGTGGACGCAGAAGACCAAGGCGGCGCTTTCTTGCGCGAGTACTTCGGCGGATTGTTCGCTTACAGTGCTAACCGCATTCCAGAAATATCCGACAACCTTTTCAGTATTGACGATGCCATGCGCACAGGTTACGCTTGGGAATTTGGACCATTTGAATATTGGGATGCGATTGGTTTGGAAAAAGGCATCAGTCTAGCAACAGCTCATGGTGAAACTTTACCCAACTGGATAACAGCTATGCAAGCCGCTGGCTACACCACTTTTTACAAGCGAGAAGGTGGTAAGCAAATGTATTACGACATCCCAAGTCAATTCTACAAAGTTGTACCGAGTAGCGAAGGCTTTATTATACTAGACAACTTCCGAAGCCAATCTCCTGTATTCAAAATAGCGAAGTTACGCTTCACGACATCGGCGATGGCGTACTTTGTCTCGAATTTCAAAGTAAAGCCAACTCCATTGGAGAAGGTGTATTGCGCGGCATGAATGAAGCCATTCGCATAGCAGAAGAGGGCGCGTGGAAAGGTTTGGTGATTGGAAACAACGCAACAAACTTTTCAGTAGGTGCCAACTTATTTATGATTGCGCAACTGGCATTTCAACAGGAATGGGACGAAATGAACATGGCAGTCAACCTTTTTCAGCAAACTACCATGCGCTGTCGCTACTCTGCCATTCCAGTAGTAGCCGCCACACAAGGTTACGTGTTTGGTGGTGGCTGCGAGACCATCATGCACTGCGACGCTGCGATTTGCTCTCCAGAATCCTACATTGGGTTAGTAGAAGTGGGAGTAGGTATTTTGCCGGCTGGTGGTGGCACCAAAGAGTTTGCACTGCGCGCTGCCGACCAGTTTTTTGATGGCGATGTAATGATACCAACTTTGGTAGAAAAATTCCGAACTATCGCTCTGGCAAGTGTAGCCACTTCCGCCCACCAAGCCTACAAATATGGCTATTTGTTACCTACTAAAGACAGTGTGGCAACCAACACGCAGCGCAACATCTCGGAGGCAAAAGCCAAAGTCCTAGAATTGGCAGACAATTACACACAGCCCATTCCGCGCACCAATATCAAAGTGCTAGGACGCACAGGGCTAGCTGCACTTTACGCGGCTGCCAACGAACTTTACCGCGGCAATTATGCCAGCGAACACGACGTTAAAATTGCAAAAAAGATTGCTTATGTCCTTTGTGGTGGCGATTTAACTGGCACACAAGAAGTAAGCGAGCAATACCTGTTAGACATTGAGCGCGAAGCTATGCTTAGTCTAGTGGCGGAACCTAAAACTATGGAACGCATCCAGCACATGCTAACTACGAATAAGCCCTTGCGCAACTAAATGACTCAACAATTTAGTAATCCTTACAACGAATCGTCGGAGTAACTTCAAGTCACTCCGACGCTCTTCTGTGTTATACACTCAAAATCCAGCTTTTGTAATTCGTGCTACTAGACAAGCAAAGGTACTGCAAGTCTTAAAAAAATAATCCTCCAGAAGGTTTAACATATTGGATTTTATGCTAGTTACCTAGGTAACTTAGCACTTTATTACTTTTCCACGAGCTGCTAATACAATGTTTCCACAAAATTGATTTTCAATTAACATTACTTCATTAACTTTACGTGGATTTAAGAATTAAAATACTTTGAATATGACTAATAGATTTACAACATCCTTCTTCAGGATTATCTTAGGCTTGTATATGGTAGCGATAACAGCTTTAGCCACCCAAGCTCAAACCTTAATTTATAAAGCAAATTTCTCAGGCAATGGTGCCACTAGCGGTAACAACTGGGTAGCTACACCAAGAAACGCCTGTACTAATGATGGAGATGAATTCTTTGGAACTAGAGGTGGGGCTTTCGTGATGAATAACTACGACGGTGACGCTGGCGTGGGCTGCCCTAATGGAGTTTCAATTGGTGAATTTGCGGGTGCGAACAACAGCACTTGGGTAGCTACCATTGACATTAGCCAATACAAAAACGTTAATTTAAGTGTGGCTATTACAAGTGCTGGTAACCTTGATAATACAGGAACAGGTAGAGATGCACTAATTATTAGATACAACGTGAATGGTGGTGTTGGTGGTGGTAGTTCTCGTGCATACAATCTACAAGGGAGTGGATTTGCTACTGTTTACCGCAACGATGAACCTATTTGTGGTAACACCTTAACCATTACTGTCACTTTTGGTACTCAGGCTCAAGACGAATTTTTATTCATTAATGATGTAACCGTAGAAGGTGAACTAGCTACCAAACCAAGTGCTGCACCACGCACCTTAGACAGATGCGTAGGAGAAGCCGCTGTGCTGCGAATTGCAAATGTACCCACTGGTTCTAATATTGGTTGGGTGGATGGAAACGGGAACGCAGTAGCAAACAACGTTGCCACTTATACCACGCCCGTGTTTACTACGCCTGGGTTGTTCTTTTATTCTGCACTCGTAAATGACCCTGATGGTTGTGAAACTCAAGTTGACTTTGAGGTTACGATTACTCCTAGAATTGGTAACGTCACGCTTGGCGATGTTATAGCTTGCACAGGAGAAACTGGCAGACTTACAGCAAGAGTACCGACTCCTGGCAATTACATTTATCAATGGCTTGGACCAAATGGTGTAATCAATAACAACAATGCCACCCTTGTGATTCCCAACCTCACAGCAGCCAATGCAGGCTCATACGAAGTAACCGTGATTGACCCCAATTTGGGTAATTGCGGTATAGATGCTGCACAAGGCAACATAGATGTGATTCCGGGTCCAGGAATAGTAAGAATCACCCCCGACCAAGTGATTTGTACAGGACAAACTACTCGACTTGTCGCTTCTCCATCCAATCAAGGTAACTGGTCTTATCAATGGTTCAAAGATGGTCGAGTGTTAGCAGCTACTCAACAAGCAATTTCAGTCAACGAAGCTGGTCAATACGAAGTTATTGTCTCTGATGCCACTGGACAATGTATTGCAAATGCTGTTTCCACATCCGTGACCCTGCAACAAAGTTTCGGGCGTGTGAGTGTAGAAGAAACGCCTATTTTTTGTGTAGGAGATGATGCTCAGTTGACTATTAGTACAGAAAATCCTGGCAACTACCAATATAGTTGGTTACTTCCAAATGGCAGCACGCGCTCCATCACAGGAAGCAATGGTAGTTTGAATTTGCCAAACATTCAAAGTGCTGGTGCTGGACTTTATAGTTTAGTCATCACAGACCCAGTAACAGGATGCTCTAACCTAGACAACCCTGTTGAGGTGGAAGTTGCTTTATCCAATCCGCCTTTGCCACCTATTTTAACCCAAACAAATGTTTGCCAAGGCATTCCAAGTATTAACGCAAGTAGCGTGCCAGGCAGTACTATTTTTTGGTATAACCGCCTCAATGCGCCCGATAACGAATTCATAGCAGAGGGTTTCAATTTCACCCCTCCTGCAGCAGGAACTTATTATGCAGTGGCAGTTAACTTTGCAGGCGGCGTACAATGCCAAAGTACACAGATTAGCACCTCAGTACAAGAAGCAGTACCTGTGGAAGCTCAAATTGCAGCAGTTAGAACCCAACTTTGCGAAAGTGAAACCACTATTTTAACCGCAACTGGTGGGACGAGCTATTTGTGGAGCAACGGAGCAACTACCAACCAAATTACTGTGCCAGTTGGCAATTACCGAGTAACCGTCACGAATGACAAAGGCTGCACTGGCAACGCACAAGCTACTTTGCAGCAGCTTCCGCCAGCAGTAGCAGCTATTTCAGGAACACCGAACTTCTGTGCTGGACAAGCACCACCTTAACTGCCACTGGCGGAACGAGCTATCGTTGGAGCAACGGTGCTAACA
>JAAUTG010000274.1 GCA_012031785.1 Saprospiraceae bacterium
TAAACAAATGTAAACAAATGTAAAACAATGTAAATAAAAAGCACTTCACTAAAAATTAGCACATCTAGCCCCGTCTTTTCGCCAAGCCAATGTTGTGGGTCTGTTTTTATTGTTTCGCACTTTCGTTTGCCAACGGATTTTTAGTTACGATTTCTCCGTTTGGTAGTTCATAAAAACGTTTTCCTTTGACTACAAAGTCATTAGGCAAGCCGTTTTTACGGTTAATCTCTTTCGCCCTTTGTACTGCCTTGCTAAACAAGTTAGTAAATAAAGAGGCGTTTTGGTAAGCCGTTAAACTGTCTAATTTTTCTACTCTCATTATTCAAGGTCGTTTAAAAAGTCGTGAAACAAATTTTCAAGTTCAACCACAAAGTTTTCACCTGTTCCAATGGCTACTCGTTGTGGTTCTTCGTTTGTTGAGTTATAAATCATTACCCACTCGTCTGCTAAGTTTTTGTAGGTATTCCAAAAATTGGATTTGCTACGGTAGTATCTGCGAACTACATCATCATCAGGCACAGAATGTCCGCCAAGTTTCACCCTGATTTTTATGCGTTGAATACAGTCTTGCGGACTTTCTAAAAATACATAAACGATTTTTATAGAATAGCCTGACTTCTTTGCGCGCTCAATTACTTTTACCAAATAATTGCCCGAAAGCGTACTCTCCAAGACAAAACTCTTTTCCTCAGAAACAAGGCTTTCCAAACGTTTAAAAAAACTCTTTCCCTGCCTGCAATTTAGAAACAGCTAACTCTCTTTCAATTTCGTCTGCATTGAGAAAATCGTAGTCTGTTCTTTCCAAAATGTCTAACGAAAAAGTAGTTTTTCCTGAACCATTTGCTCCTGCAATAATAATGACTTCTTTCATTTAGGTTCTAAGTTAGGGTTACTAAAATAGCCCACAACGGCGGCATGGACGCTGTGCTGATAGGCGACTATGCTTTGTGTGTGCCCAAAATGGGCATCCATCTTTACAAAGGTAAAGATGATTCTTGACAGATGCAAAAAATCTAGCAGGTTAAAGTCCTGTACTAGCGAATTGCCGAAGCTAGTTAGCAAGCCGCAAGGGTTCTGTCTATCAAGTGCGTTTATGACGAACCGCCGTGTACGCGACCCGTATGCACGGTGGTGGGAGCGGGCTAAGGCAGTTTACGCTGCCTTACGCTACTCGATTCGTGGCTGTTTTCATTTCTCTTCTATTTCATTTATTATCTCTTCTATTTTTACTTTTAAATTCGGTATCTCAGAGGTGGCTACCCTCCATACCAACCCAACCGTCACCCCAAAATATTGGTGAATGACAACATCTCTCATCCCCGCTATTTCCCTCCATCGAATATGAGGGTATCTATCCCTTGTTTCTGATGAAATGTTTTTGACCGCTTCGCCGATTATCTCAATCCGCCGAATAACGGCATCCTGTTTTTCTGAATTTTCCTCAAACTCTTTTTCTGACAGGTTTTCAATATATTCTTCTATCTTTTCGATGCACTCCAAAATGTCTTCGAGGAAAACCAGTTCGTCCCGTTTCTTTTTCTTAGCCATAAATTCTGATTTCTTCTGACATTATCCGATTTTTCAACCTTGGCTTGACCGCTTGGTATTCCACCAAGTCCACTTTCATTCCCAACAAATCTTCAAGCTCATATTTTATCCCCACAAATTCCAAGAGACTTATTTTATTCCCCAATTCGACCAAAATATCAATATCGCTTTTGGAGGTCGCTTTCCCTTTTGCAACTGAACCGAATATCCCTGCCCGTTTTATTTGGTGCCGGATTAAAATCGGCACTATCGTTTCTTTTATTTTCTCTATTTTCATTTTTCATTTTTTTAATAGCCACGAACATACATATTACCGCAACACTGTTAAAATTTATTGCGGCAATATCCGTATTATCAGCATCTAAAACACCCCAAAAATAAAAAAGTTAAACCTGTAAAATCAACCATCTGTAATTAAGTATGTTTACTGATATTCTGGAAAAAGCAGAGAGTATAATTCTTGGCTTTTATGATAAGCGGTTAGAGGAGAAGGTTGCTTCTTCAAAACCAAACACTTAAAAGCAAAATAAAATATAAAAATTAACGTAATTAATAAGATTGTGTCTAAAAAGCCACTTAATATTTATGATAAATCGTGTTCTTTTTTGAAAACAGCCGTACAAATCCATTCTGACTAATAGCTTCCATTTTGTTGATTATCAATTTATTGACAACCTTAACTTGCCAGGTACTTAGTGGTTAGCCAAAGTTTTCTACGACCTTTTTGTGGTAGCCCAGTTGCTATTAAGAATTGCATTTGAAGCGAACAGCCAATAGCCTATTAAGTATGGATAGCGAAAGACTTAATCCCCAAAGACCAACCTTGTAGCTTTAGTTGCTAAGAAATGGATTGGGTTGTAAGGGTAAAATAAGTTTTCCTTTTCCTTGAACTGCTCCACGCACCAATTGGCTTTTGCTATTAAAATCCCCAACCAAGATGTGTTCATCGAGCAATTGGATTTGACGATGCGCTCCTGGTGGAATACCAAAATCTAGTAAAATATAGCGATATTTATCGCTTAGTGCTTCGTTTAAGCTAAGACCATTAACAACAATACTTGTTGGTTGATAAATAATTTGATGACAATAATCTACAATTGGTTTTATTCTGTCCTTTCTCAACTCTCGATGTAGTTTGTTTTTAAGATTTCGTATTTTACGAAAATCAACTTCAAATGGAGATTTGTATGTAAAGTAAACCACTCCAGATAAATTCGTTTTGACAGGTTTTGACTGTTCTATGGTATCTTGGGTTGCTTCAAAGACCACAAATGGGCTTTTTTTAGGAGATAATTTTGCGATGCGCTCAAAAGGAAGTGCTTTTGTTTGATAGTCAGGCATTTTTTCCAATTTAGTATCTATAAAACTATCAACTGAGGATATTTTCGAGATTTCGCTGGGTGGTAATGCGGATAGATTTATAACTTGCTTTTGCGGGGATTTTGTTTTGGTGGTTTTCTGCAAATCTTCAGTAGTAACTAATGGAGCGACTTGCTCCACCTTTTCCAAAGGCACTTCGGCAGGTTCAAGAACAAGTTTTTTTGGTGCATTTTGATAAAACATCATCCATACTACACTCAGAACTAAAATAGAAGAAATCGCACTCATGATAATTGTATTTAAGTTAAAAAAAGAATGTCTAGGCGGTTGAATTGGTGTTATTGGGAAAAGTGGTGATAAGTTTTGAAATAGCCGTTTCATCTACTTCGACGGGCAACTTTTTCACTTCTTTAAATATTTCTTGTGTTGTTCTTTTAAAATTCATAGCGCACAATGGTTTAAGAAACTTGAAATGTATCTTTCATCCCCGAAATCACTTGATAGGTATCTGCAAGCAGCGAAGCCAAACGTTTTCTACCTCTGCTGATTTTTGTTTTGATAGCCCCCTCTGTACTATCTTGTAAATCTGCTATCTCTTTGATACTGAATCCACTAATTTCAAACAGAATGATAGCATGGCGTTGTTTTTCGGGTAAGCGTGCCAATGCCAAGTACAGCCGTTCAATATCAAAAACCAAATCGGCATCCACTCCGCTATCAATTAATCTATTCGTATGACTCTCAAGAAGTTCCACTTGGAATCGGCGTTTTCGCCAATTGCTGACAGTCTTATTGCGAGCCGCTCTGATTAAATAGTGCAGTAATTTATTTTTATCTTTAATTCGTTCAAAATGTTGAAAAGCAGACATTAGTACATCTTGAACCAAATCTTCTGTATCCATTTTGCCAAAAGCCAGTGCGCTGCAATAGCGTAAAAACGGCTCGTGACAATACGCATACGCTTCCATAAACTCAACTTGTTTATTGTCACCCATAAGTTTGTACTTGGTTGATTCTTACTCAATAGTCGCTTTTCTTATTTAAAGGTTACACCGCAAAGGCGACTATTTGCGAAAATGAAACAGAACCAGATGCTACCCACACCACTATCATCCTTTTACATGCTTTATTTTAGTACAATTGGAAGTTATGGAAAACTACAAAATACCGTTCTACGGGTTATCTTTGCGCCATGAAAGCAGTTGTTAGGCTCTTAAAAAAGTACAGGATTCTACTACTCGCCATCTTTTCTTCTAATATGTTGATGGTGGTGTTCTCTATCGTGAGTATTCCTGCATTGATTCCTTTTTTGAATATTCTGTTTGATCAACAACCGATAGTGACAGCAAAACCAATATGGAGCTGGAGCAAAGAAGGAATAGAAGATTTTATGAATTATGGGTTTAGCCAAGTGGTGCTTCGATATGGCAAAGAACAAGCACTTATTTATGCGTGCATAGTAATTGTAGTGGTCTTTTTCTTGAAAAATCTTTTTCAGTATCTGTCGCTTGCTTTCATGGCACCTTTGCGCAATGGAATTGTTTATGACATTCGGCAGCAGTTGTTTGAAAAGATGATGAACTTGCCTATTGCCTATTTTTCCGAAGCCAGAAAGGGAGATTTAATGTCGCGCATCACGGCAGACGTTCAGGAGGTAGAAGCTGGCATCCTCAATATGTTGACTAATGCGATTCGAGAACCTTTAATGATTTTGGGCGCAATTGTGGTAATGGTCTTTATTAGCCCTTCACTTACAATATTTGTGTTAGTGCTGATTTTGTTTACGGGCATCGTGATTGGAGGTATTGGTCGAGTGCTGAAAAAGAAATCCAGCTTGGCACAATCACAGTTGGGGCTTTTAGTAGCGCGAGTGGAAGAAGCAATTAGCGGCTTGCGTATTATTAAAGGCGTTTGGCGCACAACACTATCAGATTCAGCAATTTGAACAAACGAATACTATATATAAAAACTTATTGAACCGCATTTTGTGGAGGAAAGATTTGTCGTCTCCACTTTCTGAATTTTTAGGCGTTACCACTGTATCGGTATTGATTTGGTATGGTTTTAGAGAAGTACAAAACGGAGCTATCAATGTTTCAACGTTTATTGCTTTTTTGTACGCTTTTTTCATGGTCATTGATCCCTCCAAGCAACTTTCGAAAGCCGTGTACAGCATTCAAAAAGGAGCTGCCAGTTTGGAACGAGTGCAAAGTGTGTTGAATGCAGATTTACAAATTGTAGATACCCCTGACGCACAACCGATTAGTTCTTTTGAAACCGCTATTGAGTATCGAAATGTGAGTTTCAAGTACTACAATGCGGAAGAAGCGGCTTTGAAAACGATCAATTTGCGGATTGAGAAAGGTAAAATTGTAGCTCTGGTAGGCGCTTCAGGAGCTGGAAAATCTACTTTTATTGATTTATTGCCTCGCTTTTACGACGTGCAAGAAGGTGGAATTTTCATAGACAACCAAAATATTAAATCCTTAAAAATTAATGATTTTAGAAAATTAATAAGTATGGTTTCTCAAGATGCTATACTTTTTAACGATACCATTTACAATAACATTGTATTTGGCTTAGAAGGAGTAAATCGGGAGCAGGTGATAGAAGCTGCAAAAATAGCTAATGCTCACCATTTCATCATAGAAACAGAAAAAGGCTATGAGACCAACATTGGCGACCGCGGTATGAAACTTAGTGGCGGACAGCGACAGCGATTGACTATTGCTAGGGCAGTTTTGCGTAATCCTCCTATTTTGATTTTGGATGAAGCTACCTCCGCTTTGGATTCAGAGTCCGAAAAACTGGTACAAGAAGCCTTAACCAAGGTAATGAAAAACCGAACAACTATTGTAGTGGCGCATCGGCTTTCCACTGTTCAACACGCTGATGAAATTGTAGTCCTGCAAGAAGGGCGAATTGTGGAGCAAGGTTCGCATCAAGCCCTGCTAGAATTGAAGGGAGAATACCGCAAGTTAGTGGACTTGCAAGCTTTGTAACAATTAAAAACGAAGGTGTACTGATGAATAAAGGATAAAAGCAGGTGCTATAACCAACTTGACAGATGCGCGTTATTTTGCTGCTTGGGAAGTGGAATGGCTAGGATTTTGTTTGGATAGCAACAGCGAGCGGGCTGTACCAATAGCTACGGTACGCGCTATCAAAGACTGGGTAGATGGTGTGAAAATTGTGGGGGAGTTCGGTTGGCAGGAGCTACAAGAAATAACCGCAATAGCTAATGATTTATCATTAGATGGTATTCAGTTGAACATGTTTTCTACACTCGAAGACGCTATTGCTTTAAAGGATTATTTTTTGTTTAAAGAAATTGTGGTAGAGAAAGATAAAAAACTAGCTACTTTACAACCTATTTTGGAGCGTTTTTCTGCTGTTGTAGGATGCTTTATTTTAAATTTTTCTAAAAATAGTATTCTTTTTGAAGATTTAATGCTCGAAACTACTTTATTAGAAGCGTGGTGTCAAACGCTATCCGCTCATGATTCAAGCAGACTTAAAATAC
>JAAUTG010000275.1 GCA_012031785.1 Saprospiraceae bacterium
TTGTAGCATTGTTCTTGTAAGCTCAAAATAACGTTCTACAAGTGCTCGAGTGTCCCCATTGTAGATTTCTTGAATACCTTTTTCAAAACCTGCTGCGGAGTTATCAACTCCGAATATTTTTCCGTCTTCAAAAAAACCTGCATGATGCACGGAGCAAATCGTATAATCCAAAGGCGTATTTTTAATACTTGGGTGCGACACGCCAACATGAAAAGGTATATAATCTATCTCCATACCACAGTAAATCTGAATTTGGTTGCTGTACTTAGCTTTGAGTTCGTGTATATGCCGTGAGTAGGCAGAAAGTCCCTCCAGTGTGAGGTTTGAGCCACCGCTAAAAGGATGAGGTCCGTGGTCAGAAATTCCGTAAGCAGTTAAATTTTGCGCAATAGCAGCCTCAATGTAAAGTTCAGGTGCAAATTTACCATCGCTAAAATGGCTATGTGAGTGATAATTTGTCCAACGCATAAGTGTTGATTCGTTTAATTTGGTGTGTACGAATATTACTTACTTTTAGCTTCATCTCCAAATAAGTTTTAATTTAGAGATTAGTAAAGACGTAGTTTTCTCGCTCAAAACACTACTTTTTTTCCTTTTTTCCCAACTTTTTAGTGGTTTTTTTTGTTTTTGATTAGGATGAAGTTTCAATACAGATACTCTGCCCCAGAAGTTTGGAGGAGCGTATAATTATTACCAATAATATTTAACTTTGTAAAATAAACTATTAATCGGATGGAAGATAAAGAATTAGATAGAGAAGAAAGTGGATATTTGATTAGACCGAATCCAATTTACAATGTAGCGTTTCGGTATTTTGATGAAGGATAATAAAAGTGCGACCATCATCATATCAACGCTGATTAACAAGTTGAGGTCAGAGCCATCCACTCTTCTTGAAGCGCAATGGGTTTTTTCTAAAGAGATGGGCGAAAAAACATAATTGACCTTAGAAGTGGTAGAAAGGCTGTGAGAATGTACTTTCGTCTAAAAAATCCGTCTAATCTATTTGTTTGGATTACTTTTGATAAATAATTGAAACTAAGTTACTTTACGTTCAAAGCTGTCAAGTTGACCGAGTAACGAAAAAACATCAAATACCAATTTGGCAATGGTTTTAGATTTAGTGTTCTTTATTTTTGCGGGTTGGGGATTTTACCTCGGATTTTATCGGGGGATTATCAGAACCGTTTTTACTATTTTGTCCTACACGATAGGATTGGTGGCGGCTATTAAGTTCGCACCACCCATGAGTCAGTTTTTGGAAAGTTTATTGAGTTACGATAATCCATTAATGTTCGTTGCAGGATTTCTATTATCTTTTGTGTTGATCATGCTGGGTATTCGTGCACTTTCTAGCACTTTGGAAGGGCTGTTAGAAACCCTGAATCTTAATTTTATCAATAGAGCGGCAGGTGGTGTGTTCATGGCAGCCATTATGATTTTGATTTACAGTGGTTTATTAAAATTTGCAAGTGCTTCAAACATAATTGACGAGGGCACTAAAGAGGAATCAATCAGTTATGGCTATTTGATTCATTATCCAGACCAAGTTTGGAAAGTGACCGCATTATTGAAGCCTACTTTTCAAGATTTTTGGGATCACTCTGTTGACTTTTTGGACGATGTTAAATCATTGGGCGATGAAACATTAGAAAAAACGGAATCCGACCCTATTATCAGAGATATTGAGCAGTAAATTATCTTTCCTCTGGTATTTCTCTAATCCATGTTTTTTTTGAGTAAAAAAGGCTTCACCAAAAGGTGAAGCCCCTAGTAGCTATATAAATAGCCTGTGTAATAATTATTCAATTATAGCGACTGGCTTTGTCATATAATTATCGCCAGCAACACATTTCAAATAGTACATACCCGTAGGTAAATCTGTGACATCAAATTCATGCGTCAACTCAGTAACTGCTTGTACTTGGTGGCGTTTTACCACCTGTCCAACTGCATTCCAAAGTTCAAGCTGAACAGCTTGTGCTTCTTTAGTCACAAAGGTAACAAATAATTGATTTTGTACTGGATTTGGATAATAATTTAGTTCAAATGTAGTAGATGTTTCTACTGCTTCAAGTTGATTTACTTCCTCCTCTCTAGATTCTATGCTATTATTTGCGTTATTAACCGTTGTGAATTTAATATCATCCACAAAATATTGATCGTTGCCACTTAACGCTCTGAAATTGATAGCTGCTAAACGCTTCAACACTTGGTTGTAATATTCATCAGGTGTATTACTAAATTCCCAGCTCGCTACAAAAGCACCATTGATGGTTAAAGTCACTTGGTCATTGTCAATATCAAAATATTGATTGACGGTAAACCAAGAATTACTAGGATATTGGAAGTCTGTTTGACGACCACCCTGTCTGACATGACCACTATTGTTGCCATTGAAATATACCTCGTAAGCATATTTGTTGTGGTTGCTATTCGGAACGAAAGTGTGTAACACGTTAAAGTAACCCTTGTTGCCCGACAACAAATAGATTCTAAACGCTAAATTATACTTACCAGATACTCTATCGCCCAGTTGTAGCACTACATTCTGCTCGTTTTGAACGTTTTGACCTTTGATTTTTAAGTATTTATTACCGTTGCCGCTTTCAATTATACCATCTGTTGCACCGCCCAACGAACCACTCCATGTTTCAAAGCAGTTAGATTTTAAGTTCAAACCACCTGTTGTAAATGCTTCAAAGTCTTCACAGAATGCACTGGCTGTAATGCTAGTACAAGTACAGTTGCTGTTACCACCACCGTTGTTGTTACCACGTTCTGGAACTACCACTCTTGGTGAATCGAAATAGCAGTCGTTGTTGTTGTCTTCATTGGATTCATCAATTTTTTTATCATAATCCAAAATATAGCCTAAGTAGTATCTACCAGCAGGAGGGTTGCCGCTAGGGATGTCCTCATAGAAGGATAACGTAGCGACTTCACCTGGCGCTAAAGCACTTACACTGCGAGCATCAAGGAAATAATCGTTTTGATCAAAATGAGTATCCAAAGATAAATAGAATCCAATTTTACTTTCCCCTGCACGTCCATGACCGATGTTCTTGATTTTTAAGCCCTCGATCTTGATTTTTTCATTGTTGATTACTTCTAACGTACCTGTGGCAAGGCAAGCCAAATCTGGCTTACTGCTGTTATTATTGGTAATCGTAATTTTCGTGCTAAACACATGTGCATTATTCGTTTTCGTTTGATTCGTGTACTTGATATTTGTAATCAATAAACAAGCCCACGAAATAAGTACCAGACGGCAAAGATAAATTCGATATGTTAATGCTTTCAGATTCAATACTAATTTGTCCCTGTCCCAAACTAGTCACGAAATCCTCTCCAATAAGAATATCACTTCCTGGCGAAATATGTGCGTCTGTGGAAAGATAGTAACCCAAATAGCTTTCACCTGCCGCTGCGCCACCATTATTCACGATTTTAACTTCGTTGATGTGAAGCGTATTGCTGCTCACGCTCAAATGCCCAGAACTGTTAAATGCCAGGTTAGGTTTGGTATTGCCACCAATTACGATTCTTGGATGCTCGAAGAAGCAATCATTATTGTCATTTTCATCTGTTTCAGCTACTTGGTTTTTATAATCTATAATGAAACCAAAGTAATAAGTACCAGCAGGTAAGCCTAAACTAGCTACATTTATGCTGAAATCTGATAAACTGGCTACTTGACCTGGTGCAAGATTACCAATGTAGGCTTCCCCGATGCGTCTATCATTTGTATCAAAATGCAAATCAGTGGATAAGTAATAACCTACATAGCTTGCACCAGCAGTAGTACCACCATTGTTCATCACCTTACCCCAACTATAATGAAGGCTGTTGCCTGATACGCTCAACTCTCCTTTATCTTTGCAAGTCAAGTTTGACTTCGGCGGATTCACAACCACTTTTGGTGTAGTGTAGAAGCAGTCGTTGTTGTCATCCTCATTAGATTCTGCTACTTCATTTTTGTAGTCAATAATGAAGCCCAAAAAGTATTCGCCGCTTGCAAGATTCAAGTGAGATAAATTCGCAGTAAATTCTGGTACACTGTAAACCTGTCCTGCACCAATGCTTGGAATATAGCCATCCCCAAGAAATACGTCACTCGTAGAGAAATGAGTATCCGTAGAAAGATAATAACCGATGCGGCTCGGGCTTGCCGTAGTACCACCATTGTTCTGGATTTTAATCCAAGAAAACGTGATAGCAGAGCCATAAGCTGTCACTTCACCGCGATTCATGCAGGTTAAGTTTGGCTTAGCTTGCGATATATGCACTCGTGGATTTGTCCAGAAGCAAGTGTTGTTATCATTCTCATTCGTTTCAGCCACCAAGTACGTTGGGTCAATAAAAATCCCTACATAGTAAGTTCCTGATGGTAAGCCCAAATGACTCAAGTCTCGATTGAAAGCACTTAATGTTCTTACTTCACCTGGAGCCAATGCAGATAAATCCGCTGTACCAATCAAAAAGTCGCTTGGCGTAAAATGGGTATCTGTGGACAAATAGTAACCCACCTTTGTAGCGTTAGCCGTGCTGCCACCATTGTTTTGGATTTTTGTCCAAGAAATATGCACACTTGCACCATTGACAGTTAATTCACCCAAACTGTTGCATACCAAATTTGGCTTAGGAGACGGAATTGTCACTTTTGGATGCGCAAAAGAGCAAGTATTATTGTCTGATTCATTTGATTCAACCACTTGATTGGTATCATCAATTAGAATCCCTACAAAATAAGAACCTGCTGGAATGTTCAAGCTGCTGACATCTATGCTAAATGGATTTAACGTAGCTACTGCACCTGATAACAATTCTGGTAAACTTCGACTTCCAATGAAGTAATCGGAAGTGCTAAAGTGTTGGTCAGTAGATAAATAGAATCCAGCCCTTGTTGCGCCAGATTTTAAATTACCTGTATTTTTGATACGTACCCAAGAAATATCTACTTTCGTTCCTGATACAGCAAGTTCTCCTCCAAAATCACACACCAAATTTGGTTTGCCATTTTGAACCACTAGCTTTTGGTCGTAAGCACATAAGTTGTTATCATTTTCATTCGATTCACCTACCAATTTGTTGTAGTCGGTGATGAAGCCAATAGTATAGTTACCATTAGCTAAGTTCAAGAAGTTCACGTCTATTGCAAAGTTGCCTAAAGTTGCTGTTTGACCTGCGTTTAGACCTGGAATGGTTACTGCACCGATGAAAATATCGCTTGTCGTAATCACATTATCGCTAGACAAATAAAATCCTATAGAACTTGCGTTAGCCGCAGCATTACCATTATTCTGAATTTTGATACCAGAGAAGGTCAACTTAGTATTACTGATGCTTAAATGTCCTCTATCAAAGCAAAGTAAATTTGGAAGCGACTGCGCAACATGTACCTTTGGCGTGGACCAAGAACAAGTGTTATTGTCGTTTTCGTTCGTCTCTTCCACCTGCTTATCATTGTCTGTAATAATTCCTACGAAATAATCACCAGGAGGAATGCCAAGATGCGCAACATTAGTTTGGAAACTGGTTACAATACTGCTGCCATTTGCCAATTTGGGTATGTCTATTTTACCAATTAAAAAGTCAGAAGTTGTAAAATTCTGATCCAACGATAGATATACACCTACTTTGCTTTGGTCTGCTAGTCCACTGCCATTGTTGATAATTTTCAATTGATTAATAGAAACAGAAGTTCCATTTACCGTCAAAAATCCACGATCTAAACAAGTTAGATTGGGCTTCAAGTTTGGCGTTGGAATGAATACCTTTGGCTCTACCCAGAAACAGTCGTCGTTATTATCTTCGTTGGATTCAGTCACTTGTTTCAAATGGTCAATCACAACAATTACTTGATACAAACCTGGTGCGAGATTCAAGCTAGTCAAATTCACATCCAACTGCTCGCTAATCATTTCTGATGCGCCTGGCTGTAAAGCGGGAATATTGCGAGTGGCAAATAAAATATCGCCAGTTCCGAATTGGCTATCCGTAGAAAGGTAAAACCCAACTTGACTTGCGCCTGCTGCTGCGTTGCCAATGTTTTGAATGGTTGTCCACCCAATATACACGTCTAAAGTGTTATTATTAACAATCAATTCTCCCAACGCTTTGCACGCCAAATCTGGTTTTGCATTGTTTGGAATGAATACCTTTGGCTCTACCCAGAAACAGTCGTCGTTATTATCTTCATTGGATTCAGTCACTTGTTTCAAATGGTCAATCACAACAATCACTTGATACAAACCTGGTGCGAGATTCAAGCTAGTCAAATTCACATCCAACTGCTCGCTAATCATTTCTGATGCGCCTGGCTGTAAAGCGGGAATATTGCGAGTGGCAAATAAAATATCGCCAGTTC
>JAAUTG010000276.1 GCA_012031785.1 Saprospiraceae bacterium
AAGGAACTAGCGACAATAATTTTATTAGAAGTAATATTAACTCCAATTGTACCTGATTTATAACAATATTTATCAAACATACGGATAAACCCACTTTCCACACTCAAAAACTAATGAGGGCTTTTAGGCTGATTATTACAGGACTAGTAATTTCAGCAATTGTGACAAGTTTCACAAGAAAATCGCACTAGAATAGCATAGATATAACCATAGCAGATAAATTGATACTACAAAAATGACTAGATTAAAAACTTTGTACTAAACGGACAGGAAACTGCGCCCAATCTACTAACACATATACCTCGAACCGTTTTGTACAATCAAATTCAAAATAAATAAACTATGAGAATCGGTATTCCATCAAATTCCGAGCGATACGGCTCTAACCTTTTTTACTCCGTACAAAAAGTCTTTGAACTTGATGGAGGGTTCGATACAGATGCCGAATTTTCTAGTCCTTTCCATGTAATTCGCCAAATACCGAGCACAACAATCAATTCAATAGAAAAAAAGATGGCTATTGTCATCCCCATTAAAGATGAAAAATTAAGGTTACTGGAAGGTGTATTATCAGGAATCCCCAATGCCTGCTTGCCAATCATTATCTCGAATAGCCAAAGGTCTTTAACGGATAGATTTAACATGGAATGTTCCTTGCTCGACAATTTTTGCCATTCAGCAAAGAAGAAATACCTTGTCATGCACCAACGTTCGAAGGAACTTGCCGAACTTTTTGCAGCAGGTGGTTATACGCATTTATTGGATGAAGAAGGCTTAGTTCGAAATGGTAAGGCTGAGGGGATGATAGCTGGAGTTTTACTTACCCGTTTGCTAGGAAAACAGTATATTGGGTATGTTGATTCCGATAATTACTTTCCAGGAGCAGTTTTGGAATATGTTAAACCCGATAACCGACGTTTCCTAACGTCGGCTTAACGTATTCCCCAGATGGACGACGTTTCCTAACGTCGGCTTAACCTATCCTGCGCGTTTCCTAACGCGCAACACTTGCCAGCTACAAAACAAAAACCATCCATACGGCGTTAAAATGGGAAACTGGTACCTACATTACAACAATGACAGCAATTTTAAAAGTGAAGGTCGAAGAATTAACGGCAGGGTGGTTAGAACAAATCAAAGCGAACTATGGCGATGCGGAGGTAGAAGTGCATATTCGGGAGGAATCGTCGCCTTCCATGCGGGAGGAGTTGTTTTGGGCAATCCTCGACCAACTTGATTGGGCGGCAGTAGATAATGCTGGTATTATCGAACCTGCGGTGCAGCAATTAAGTACCTGCACGTTGTCCCAAATTTATGCTTTTCAGGAATTGTTGGCGCAGAAGTTGTATCAATTGGATACCCCTGAACACGCTCGGCATATTGGAGCGGCTGCTTTTTCGGAAGGTCGTTACTTTTCGGTGGATTATTTTTTGTATGCCAGAGCCTGTGTAGTAGCACACGGGAAAGCGGTGTTTGACGAAGTGCTGCTCCATCCTAGCGAAAATGCCAAAAGATTTGACTTTCGAACCACTGCTACGCATCGCTGCTATGGCTTATGAGCGCAAGACGAAACGAAGTTTTATGTTTTTGCCAAGCGTAAGCTATGAAACTTACAGCAATGAAACCGCATGGTCAACAATAGCAGTGTAACAAATGGCAAAATATCACGGGAACAACAAGAAAAGTACCGAATTGCATCATCTTTACGAAATATTGGATTTGTTGGAAGACGATGTACTGAAATACGGAATTAGTAGCGATCCTATTGACAAAGATGGACTCTCTAAGTGACTTCGGGAACAAATCGAACTATTCAACATTGTTGCTAATTGGTATCGCTTTGAAGGACATATATTGATAAAAAATATACCGACCAACGAAGCAGCTAGAGTATTGGAAGAAGCATACATCAATGCTTATGAGCAGGTAAACGGAAGAAAACCCAGAGGGAACAGAAGATAAAAACCCGATAGCCGACGTTTCCTAACGTCGGCTCAACCTATCCTGCGCGTTTCCTAACGCGCAACTTCTTGTTTATTTTGCAGTTATCAATACAGACCAACAGAATTGCAAAACACAACACCAACAGGTCGCTCCTTGCGGAGCTTAACGAATGAGAGCGGGCTTTGTTGCTACAAACAAAGCCCTCCCTATGAAGTACAGTTTTACAAATGTGTCAAGCGGTACTGAGAATACATTTTACTCGCCGCAATAAATTTGGAGCTTATTGACCAACCTTCCAATGTGGTAGCCTTGCTCCAATCCTACTTGATTGCCTCTGGTGTAATGAATACCGCCGTAGAGCCTGGAGTTTGCAGCCTCTGCTGCGGCTTCGTAGAAGTTAGCAAAATGCCTTGCCTTAAACACGTTTGCAGGCAAATTTGCATCTACTCGACCTTCATGGGTTCGGTCTGTGAAAGGAACGTGACCGAATAAAAAAGTTAGAATTTCTGCTGTCGCACCAGATTGAGTCGAGTGACCAGAGGTGTGTTCCGGGAATGGGGGCGTATCCAACAGGGTTTCCATGTAGGGTCTATATGCTCGTTGATGTAGGTGACGGGGCGTAGCAGGTTGAAATGATACTTCGTTTTCCAGCAGAGGATAAAGGCATCTGCAAGGCCAATTCCTATTTTTGCCATTACATCGGCGGCTTCCCCCAAATGAAGCTGATGGGCTTCAATAATTTGAATCGCCATAGATGCCGAATGTCCTGGCGGCGTTATTGTATTCGCACCATCCGCCCAATAATAAGCGATAATTCGCTGTTGATTATTCAATTTTTGTCCAACATGATAGACCTCTCTAGCTTCCCTGAAGAAAAAAGAGTTCGGAGCAGTAGAAAAGGGATTGGGGCTTTCAGGGAGATTGAATTACTGCTATTGGGAATAAATGTACGCACTTGTCCCCAATAAGGTTGTAACGGAATTAATTGGCTACCAGTGGGTTGCCAATGTTCTCTGCCTTGAGGCATTGTATAATCCGAAGGGAAGTTCTTCAAATAGCCTTCATGCCCGATAGCATCTGCTGCCGACCATTCAAAAATAGCATCCGCCATAGCGAACCCAAAATCCACAGAACGTTCCATGATTTGCTCGCGGTCGCCAAATTCCACCAAGTCGTAGTCAAAATAATTGTCTGCCCATTGCCAGTATAAGGTATTTACGGCTTGTTTGGTTGTTTCGGTGGCATTTGGGAACAAATGTTCCGTCATTCGCAGGAAATAGCTATTGGCAATAATTCCCCAATGATAATGATCTTCAAAGTCAACAAACGGCAGCATTTCCTCGTGTAAATCCGTCAGTTGCCCTGCCAAAGACATCCTGCCAGGATTTCCAGGATACATGGCTTCATAGAACCCAACACCAATGTAACCTAGCGCACGCGATGCCACTGGAGGCGTGTAGCCAGGCGTGGTTTTAATCAATTCATTCACCATTCGATACCACTCAATTGCGACCAAAGCGTCGTGTGCATCTGCCATTGGTGCGGTGCTTCTCGATTCAATGCGTTGGTGGTCAACGTTTTCTAATTGGCTGGGGATAATCAGTTCTTCTTTTTGACAAGCTGTCAACAAACTGAACACTAAAAGGCTAAATAGCGAGTACTTTACGATGTAGAGAGAAAATAACTGATTCATAGATAACGAGATACTAATTTTTAGATGATAAAAAGAACGTCCTACCTCTGTCGCAGAGGTGCTTTATCTGGTTTATGTGGCGATGAATTACAATAAGTGTATGCAAAAGCGTTTTGGTACCCACTTTTGGAGCACAATATATGAAAAATAATAAAATATATAATTTTTATTCACGTAATTATCTAATGGAGCAAAAAATTGCTTTTGCAGTTCGTGGTGTAAGGGGTAAAAAGAACGTCTTGGCTGATTTTTTTGTGGTTTGTTGGAGAGCCTATGTCAAGAATTAATCATACTTTTTATTATTATTTTTTTTTGCAACAATGTTGCAAAAGATAAACTACCTTATATATTTGCAACATTATTGCAAATATCATTTTTTAGCGTGAACAAAGTTCTAAAGGTTTCAATTATGAGTAGGAAGACAGAAGACACCTGCACAGCCATAGAAAATAGTAACTTCATTTTCAGTCACTTAAAGAAAAATTTATTTTCACTTTTCATGCTCCATTCCTGAGCCATTTGATTTGTGGTTTGGTACTATTATGTGCTTGCAGTCAGGACAACTCAAAAGAAGTTACCCTTCATGCTGTACCAATTTCCACTTGCGATTCGGCGACAATGGCTGTTAGTGTAGAAAACCTATTCAAGATGAAAGCACTATCGCCATAGATTGGAATTTGTTAGCCAAAGTGGATTATATAGAAAAGTATGTAGCCGACGCAGAATCGGATATTTCTTTTCCAATTTTTAGAGACGAACTCAAGCAATTGCATGGGAGGACGGTCATTATTGAGGGTTACGTCATTCCTATCGAAGAAACCTTAGAAAACACTGCCATTATTCTTTCTGCCTTTCCTTACACGCAATGCTTCTTTTGTGGCTCATCTGGTCCTGAATCGGTTATGGATATTATTCCTCTAAACCAGCTAAAGGGACTTTCTACGGATGAAAAAGTACAGTTTAAAGGGAAATTGAAATTGAATGACACGAATTGGGAGCAGTTGATTTACATATTAGAGGATGCAGAAATAGTCCCTTAAATTTTTATGGAAAAAAAGTTTTTAAAAATGCAACACAGTTGCACTTATTCATTATTTTTGCAACATTATTGCATTTAAATAAGTTTCATTATGATACAAGCCAACAACTTAACAAAGATTTATAACGACAAAACAGCCGTCCAAGACTTAAATTTGAATATTGCTGCTGGTCATATTTTCTGTTTGCTTGGCGCAAATGGAGCGGGGAAAACAACTACAATCAATTTATTCTTGAATTTCATCGAACCCACCAGTGGACAAGCGACAATCAATGGTCTGGATGTGGTAAAAGAGCCACTTCAAACGAAGCGATTTTTGGCATACATACCCGAAAATCTTCAATTGTATCCGAACCTTACAGCCGTAGAAAACTTGAACTATTTTTCTGGCATAGCAGGAAAAAATACGAAAAGCACGAATTACAATCTTTTTTGGCTGATGCAGGATTACAAGAAACTGCTTTTCATCAAAGGGTGCAAAATTACTCCAAGGGGATGCGCCAAAAAGTAGGTATCGCTATTGCACTTGCCAAACAAGCAAAGGCATTGTTGTTGGACGAGCCTACCTCTGGACTTGACCCCAAAGCCAGCAATGAGTTTGCTGCTTTGTTGGTTAAACTAAGTGGTATGGGGGTTGCTACACTCATGGCTACCCATGATTTATTCCGAGCAAAAGAAACAGGCACGCATATCGGAATTATGCGAGATGGCAAATTATTGGATGTGATGGAAACGGCGAGCATTAGTTACGGGGCGTTGGAACAACTTTATTTAACACACATGAACTAAAATTATACCATTATGATTCAAAGAATTGCTTTTAAAGAAATAGCAGAAACATTTAGAGAGGGGCGATTTAGAGTTGCTAGTGTGCTCATTCTGACCTTGTTGCTAATGGCAGTTTTAATTAGCCGCAATTATTACAGCATGATTCAGACGCAACATGCGGCGGCAAATGCGAATGCTAGAAATATTTGGGTGAGTCAAGATGCAAAAAATCCGCACGATGCAGCCCACTATGGGACTTACGCTTTTAAGCCTAAGTATCCTTTGTCCCTCGTAGATCAAGGTGTAGATAAATTTGCAGGTATCTCTATTTATCTTGAGCACACAAGCGCAACGAAGCGGAGTTCATGGCGGCTGCCGACCAAACAGGGCTTGCTCGTTTTGGCGACCTTACCCCCGACTTCATTTTATTGTTTATATTGCCACTGCTGATTATTTTAATGGGTTACAATACTTTCACAAGAGAAAAGGAGGGTGGCACGCTCAAATTGGTGAAAAGTCAAGGTTTATCGAACTGGACGCTTGCTGTCGGGAAATGGTGGGGAATATTTTTACCCGTATTCCTGATAAGTACTTTCTTATTTGCAATTGGTGGTGTATTGTTGGGTACTTTGTCCAACTTTGGCTCTTTTGAAGTGACGCATTTACTGTTACTTTTTGCCGTGTATTTGCTATTCTATGCCATATTTACAAACTTGACTTTGGTGGTATCCATGCTTTCTAAAAGTTCTGGTATTGCTTTGGTGATGCTACTCACGCTTTGGATTATTATCTGCCTGGGCGCGCCTAAAGCAGCTAGTAAGCGGAGTTAAACGCGAACAAATCGCCATTATCAGTTTGGAAAGCAAGCCCTACGGACGGTATCAAAGACTTTGCCGCAACTCGCAAATTCCCGGTCACGAAAGAA
>JAAUTG010000277.1 GCA_012031785.1 Saprospiraceae bacterium
CAACAAAATCATACTGCCCTTGTAAAATGACAGATAAAACCCAAAAATAGAATAAAGAAAATTATTTCTTTCATGTTATTATTTTGTTTGATTAATAACTTCTACCGCCACCTCCAACAAAGTCAGGATGTATTCTCATAAACACAGTTCCTCCTTGTGCAGCAGTAGTTTGTCTTAAATAGTTACTTCCATTTCTTGAAGTTTGAAGAGGTCTATCTCCTACATTGTAAATGTCATGAGAAGAATCAGCGATATTCAAACCAAAGCGGTGATTATTCGTCCTTAAATCTGCTCCATCCCATCCCGTAGTACCGTTTGACCAGTCATGTCCTCTATTAACTGCATTTAATGCTCCTGCTGCCATATATTTCTGTTAAAACATTTTCTGTTCCTGCTTCACCGTATGCAGCAGCAGCAAGCGTCTGAAGCTCGCTGTGTGTTACATTAATCTCAGCTAATACTGTATTTATTCCTACATTAGTGTAATCAATTAATGCTCCCGCAGTACCTTGGTCTAACACTCTATCATCATAAGTAGAATGAATATAGACCCTACCATCAGTTCTTCCATCACTACCAATCCATTTTCCATTTTTATTGTAAATGTCTCCCGTTGGCTCACTTCCCCTACTATCCGTCCATAGCTCAACAGAAGCCGTACCACTAATCGTACCATAACCGTCGGAGTAAGTGTTGCTTACCTCGCTCATCCCCGTCGGGTCAGTCATAATCAAGGGATTATTGAACCCATAGCGGTAGGGTGTCCAGCGTGGCGTGACTGCCGACAGTGGGTCTGCGCTTGTAAACCTTCCCAGCACGGGGTCATACATCCGTGCAACATAGTAACTAACAGATTCTAGTTTGCTATGATAGAACCTTTAGAATAGTTATAGTTAACAGTGAAATAGGTATTTTGGGCATCAAATGCTGTTTGAAACCATTTAGATAAGTGAGGTCTCAGAATCTCTAATTCTTGTTTTTGTTCTATCCAAGTTAAGGTTACAAACAAACATAACTCTCCTTTTTATTGACATACGGAAAATACTGGCGAATAAAATTTTGTTATTAATAGCTTGGAAGGAGTCTTCACCAAATTTGTCCAAAATGTAACTGTTTAATTTATCCTCAAATAGTATGAGGTGCACTTGTGTCGCAGACCATGTATTGATAATTCCAGCCTTAGTCGCATATTTTAATTGCTCCAGTATCACTTGTTTTGACATTACAAAACCTATCCTTCCACAAATCATTACCTCCTGCGTTTGTTCAGAATTAAAATATTGATTCAAATCTACAATACAATCATTTTGTTGTGAAAAACTGTATGAATTTACAACAATGATTATGCTAAAAATCAACCCTTGTTTCAACATGGCATTCATTATTTATTTTTTTTGGTACTCAATATATTATCAGTGTAATACCTTCCATGAGTTGGCGGTAAGGTGTCCAGCGGGGTGTACTCGCAGAGAGCGGGTCAGTACTCGTAAACCGCCCCAGCACCGCATCATAAAACCTCGCACCGTAGTTGTACCAACCCAAGCCATGGTCGCTGTTGAGTTCCTTGCCGTTGTATTGGTAACGGTTGTTGATGTCCGCAGCATCGTTCATCCATACATTCCCACCAAAAGCCATACCAAAGGCATAGTAGTGGTTTTCTGAAAGGATTTCATTGCTGGATGTATTAGTAACGTCAACTACGCCTACTCGCACAAATATCCTCATCCGTCGCGCACTTCAAGCAAATCTCCTGATTTGTGACAAATATTACACATACAGCAAATCTGAAGATTTATTGTATGGGCGACATGGATGGGAATATCCAGACGAGTGAGATTTAAAAATCCCCACCAGTAGCTTTTGTGTTGGTGGGGAAGATGTTGTGCGAGCAGACTCCAAACTATGCGAAGTAAAAAAACTCTATTAACAACTTATTATCTTGTCTCCACTTAATCCAGCCTTCTTTAGTTTTGCCTTGCTCTCCAAATTTTATTTTTAACCAGTTATTTTGAACATTTTACTGGCACGTAAAAATTATCTGAATTTATTGGAATATCCAAATAAGTCGAAGATTCATTAGGAGCAACCCTTATTGGATTTGAAACTTTATCAAAATCTATGGCAAATAAAGAATGGAGTAGATGTTCTTCCAATGTTTCAAACTTAATCAACTTTTGATTAACAGGAATGTAACCCAAAGTATCCTTGCTTATTTTGACTACATAAAATGAGTCTTGTTTTGAGATACATCTTAGCGCAAGTATTGATATTCTTCATTGAGCACAATTTACCAAGTATATCGGTATTTTGATTAAAGACCTTTATGGGAACTCCATAATCATAGTAGATGTCATTGATTGTAATAATACCAATTACATCTTCTATGTTTTCATTCATAGTGCCTGAAACATTAAGAATCAATTGTTTAATAGTGCTCTCCACATTTTTAGAATTACCCTCCTCTGCTAGGAGGTTTTTTTCATTTCTAACTACATCTCTAGCGTCACACCCAAGCAATAAAATAAAAACTATCAAAAGTCTCATATAACAATCGTTTAGTTTTTTAAAAATAATAACACAATTTTGAAAGGCTGTAGGGTTAAAGGCTGTATAAAAAAATACTGTACCCCTTCGAGCGTTACTTGAAACTTATGAAGTCAATAAGTTAAATAAAAGCATTTTTAGTCGAATCATCATCTTGCTTAATTTTTTCGCTGGTTTATGATGTAATGGCCTTTAAGGTTTGAAGCAATATATAAATCGAATATGCCTTTTTGGGGTTCAAGACAGATATTAGTTTCGCTATCAAATTGATAGCACCCTGTATAACCAACTGGGGCGAGTTTTACTCCACCAATCATTAGTGACGTGCTTTTTAAAGTATGAATATTCATATCATAACTAAAACCAATTCTCAATTTTTCATAATCTCCTGAAATATCATTGTCAATTTTCGACACAATCTTGTATAGTGTATCTCTTTTCTCGGCATATATGATATACCAAGAATTTTTCTTTTGTATTTTTTACGGTATATCCCGTGATATTCACTGCCTGTGCTATTTTTGGGTACAAGCTGATAGCATAAATGACAAAGATAACAATAAAAAACAAGTTGTATTTTTCATGATTATTTCAGCGTTTGAATTACGACTTTGTTTCCTTTTTTGTCATTTACATACCAATCCGCACCCTTAACACCTGCCGGATAACCGCCCACTGGTGCCATCTTCATTTCCTTTCCTGAAGCATCATATATTCTTTCAAATATTTGTCCAGATTGTTTTGTTGCCTTGTTATGTGCTTCGGGATAAACAGAACCCTCCTTATTGGCAGACGGAGATGCAACTCCGCTTTTTTGTGACATCAGTCCTCCTTGATATGCTTCGGTAACTTCATGTAACATATCTGCACCCGGCTTTCCGTGAGCATCACTCATCTTGCCTAAGACATCGGGATTAACCTCTTGATTAGCCGTCACAGTATTTAATTTACCGCTAATTGCTACTTCATTGCCCATAAACGCCCCTCCTATATATAGATTACCTTCTGAGGTAGTTGTTGTGTTTTCTGCCATCACTTCAACATAAACAGAACCATCGTCAATTGAATTAGTCAATTGCGTTGCACTTTTTGAGAGTTTTCCATCTCCATCTTTTGTATAGGAAACGTTTCCGCCTTCATTCATTGTAAGGGTTAACTCACCTTTTACAGATGCTTGTAATTGATTAAAGGCTTCTTGTTTTGCCGCACCTCTCAGTATAACATCTTCAACTTGTTGCCCATCTGGGTCAATAAATCTCAAAGGATTATTCATTGAATAATTGTAAGGCGACCAATTCGGATACTTCGCCGCCAGCGGGTCAGTACTTGTAAACCTTCCCAGCACCGCATCATAAAACCTCGCCCCATAGTTGTACCAACCCAAGCCATGGTCGCTGTTGAGTTCCTTGCCATTGTATTGGTAGCGGTTGTCTATGTCCGCAGCATCGTTCATCCATACATTGCCACCAAAAGACATACCAAAAGCATAGTAGTGGTTTTCTGAAAGGATTTCGTTACTTGATGTGTTAGTAGCGTCTATTTTGCCATTATTGTTTTTGTCGGTGAAAGTTATTCTGGTGTTGCCTAAGTGGTCGCGGATAGCGTACTCTATGCGCATCGCTTCTGTGGTGCTGGCGGTATTGACGTTGGTATTGTAGCGTCGTCCTTCGGCGTGGGCTATGGATTCCAGCTTGCGCGTTGCCCCTACGGTGCGGTATTCCACGCCTGCCACATAGTCCTGTTTGTAATCCACCGTAGTACCTGTATAAACCGTCCTGCTCAACTGGCTACCTCCTGCATCGTACTGAAATTCTATTTTTTTACTTGTCCCCCATTGAATGCTCGTCGGTAGGTTCAAGTGGTTGTATAATATAGTGGTGATGCCTTTGTAGGTATCTGTTTTTAGGTTGCCATAACTTATGATTATCTAATATGCTCAATATGTATTACCTTTACAACAAACTCTTCTTCTGTGGAGCCAACCCCCGATAGCTCTAGTAATAAAAAACTTGCGAAAGTCACTTGTACCACCGCGGTAAAAATCACTTTCGTAGCTTATTCCATAATATTTTTTTTCTTTGTAAATATCCATATCTTTAAATATAGATACTTCTGAGAAAAGTGATTCAGGTCCTATGATTCCTCCCGCAAACATTCTAGTCCTTCCATTGCTAGAGAATTGAATATCTTTACTATATATATCTTTCGTTTGCGCCAAATAGAACAATCTTATCTCTTGATAAGTACTACCAATCTTTATGTTACCAACAACTCCATTTATTCCGCCAATAACCCCACAATTGCTATTTTCCAGCATGATAATTCTCCTTAAAGTGTGCTTCTTGAGCCTAGAATAATCGTTATTAAACTCAAAAAGTAAGCCCCGTTCTGGATAAAATATCGTTCTTGAAGAATATCCTGGTGCCCAGCCAAAAGCCATAGGTATTTTTTCTTTTACCACTTTTGTCTTACCATAAACCGACATTACGTCTTTTAACTTAGTGCGTCGAAAGTAAAAAGATTCATCTAGTACTAAATCCTTGTATTCATAGTAAGGATCAATGATACAACTACAAGTACTTGTGTCAGAAACAGAAGTAGTGTGGTCGCCACTTTGGGCGAAAATAAAGGAGGAAGGAAAGATAATAAGTAAACAAATGAATAATATTCTCATTTTAGAAGTATTGCGTGATGATGATTGCAAAAATAAGTAACCAACTTATTTACAACATGAGTGACATTTTCATAGGTTGTTAATCAATATTTCAGGCTTATAGTTATTCCAAAAAGCGGTATTAAAAATTAAGTCAGGTCTTTTTCTGACTTGATTAATAACAGATTTAGCGATAAAACGGTAGTTTTGGATGATTTTCAAATCATTAGTGCTTAAATTTGGGTTACCCGTTTTTTCGCGTTCTCTTTCCAATGCAATTTTGTTGTAAGTACACATAAAAAAGATCATATTGACAAAATTAGTCAGATTCTTCTCTTTGTAGTTTTTGAAACTCGACAGTCCAAAACGATGTTTTGCATCGTCAAAATCAAACTCAATTTGGAATCGTAAGCAGTAATATTTTTCAACCAAGTCATAAGAAAGTTCTAGGTCGGTACAAAATAAAATTTTGATACCTGTTTTTCCTCCTGTTTTGCTGATAGACAAAATCACAACCACATTAAGCAAAATCCCCTTTAAAGAAGGATTGAGTGCTTGAATTTGATAGACTTTTATGGTTTTATCTTTTTTCTTCTCTGGTCTGTTTCAAATATGCTTGCTCCAAATTATATAAGTCATAGCGCGCTCCGTGTGTCATTCCATCGCCTCGCTTTTTGGGTCTAGCCTTGTACAGTGCCGCATTACAGGCCATTTTTGAAATTAATTGCAATCCATATTTTTGTACTTCCTTAATATGGTGAAGCGCCGTAAAGGCACTATCTCCTACAAAATACTGTATGGGTAGTTTTAGCTTTACCGTTTTTACTTTCTGCATAACTGCTGAAAGTAGGCTTTTAAATGCCCGAAAAGACGCATTATCCACCTCTTCTTTGTCCTTGTTCCTACTGCCTTGTTGCCTCCCTTTTCGCTTGGCTTGCCCAGCCGCTTGACGTTTTTTCGCTTCTTTTTTCTCCTCTTTTTGTGCTGATATTCTAGCCCGGTCTTTATCCGTGTAAATCAATTGCTCAACACCCAACATATAAGAAATAGCCTCCTTCGTATCAATCAGCGATATGGCACTAAAACTCACACCATTAATCACTTTGTCTAACGTGGAACTTAAAAAAACGACTCATCCATAGGTGCTTTTTCTGCTTTTTCCCTCTACC
>JAAUTG010000278.1 GCA_012031785.1 Saprospiraceae bacterium
TGCCATAATTTTTTATTTTTCTGCGATAACGCCAAAAAAGGTTTAACGTTTTCTTGTTTTTTTAATGTTGGCTCAAAAATAAAAGTAAATTATAGACTGCAAAATCGCTGAACTGTAAAACTATAAATTTTTATGCGAGCCATTTTTTGTTTAACAATTCTGCTTTAAAACAGTTCCACTAAGTTGTTACCCACTTTCCGCAATTCGCTCTTGCTGGATTATCTACTTCTAATGAGCTGATTGATTACTCGTTTAGTAACTTGTTCTTTATCCAATTGGTCGTTTGGTTATTTGTTGGGAGGTAAAAGGCTCTTTTCGAGGCGTTGCACCATTAACCAAATAACCAGTTACCTAACAGGAGTGAGTGGCTACAACTGCTATTGAAACCTTGCAGCAAGTACCAAATCTTTACTGCCATGCGTATAGTTATAAAATCCTTCTCCTGATTTAACACCCAGTTTTCCTGCTGCCACCATGTTGACTAACAAAGGACAGGGTGCGTACTTAGGATTGCCAAAACCATCCTGTAGAACACGTAAAATGGATAAGCAAACATCCAACCCTATAAAATCAGCTAACTGCAGAGGTCCCATTGGGTGCGCCATACCTAATTTCATCACGGTATCAATTTCTGAAACGCCAGCTACTCCCTCGAATAGCGCATAAACAGCTTCATTTATCATGGGTAGCAATATGCGATTGGACACAAAACCAGGATAATCATTCACTTCCACAGGTACTTTCCCCAATTGCTTTGCCATTTCCATGATGGTTGATGTGACTGCATCAGAAGTGGCATAACCGCGAATCACTTCCACTAATTTCATCACTGGCACAGGGTTCATAAAGTGCATCCCAATTACTTGTGACGCGCGTTGGGTGGCTGCCGCAATTTGTGTAATAGAAATAGAAGAAGTATTGGAAGCAAGAATGGCAGATACAGGCGCAAATTGGTCTAACTCCTTGAATATGCGCATTTTGATGTCGGTATTTTCGGTTGCTGCCTCAATCACTAAGTCAGCATTTGCTACTCCTGCTGCCAGTACCGTGAAAGTATGAATATTGCTAAGTGCGTCAGATTTATCTTGTTCTTGAATACTGCCTTTCTTGAGCATTCTATCTAAGTTACCCGATATGGTCTGCAAGCCTTTATCCAAAGAAGCCTGTGAGACATCTACCAAATTAACTTGAAATTGATTCATTGCAAAGACGTGCGCAATACCATTTCCCATAGCGCCTGCGCCAATCACAGTTACATTTTTCATCATGTTGCTTACTTGCTTTTTAGTTTAGTGCTGATTTTACGCAGCTTGCTATTCCCATTTGGCTGGTTGCTTTAAAAAGGCTTTTTGATGCTTATCTGAAAATTTCATACTTTGAGGATGCTCAAAACGATTGTATTAGACAAAAAGTGAATAGCAAATTGCATAACATCAGTTAGAGGTTAATTGAACAACCAAAATCTCCTACATCCAATCTAATGCCTTTACGAAAGAGGTTAAGACAAATGGAAGTGGAATCCAAAACCATGCTGGCACGTAAATCAACATCAAAATAAGAGTAGCTAACGATACTAAAAACAAGAGCCAGTAAGTCAAAGAAGAACGTTTTGTATTTTCCATGATAGTTATATTTATTTTTTGTGGGGCAAAAATAGTAATTTTACCCAAATATTGGATTAATCTCTCAGATTTTATCTTGGTGTAAGTCTTGATTTTTGACGCTAAAAATACTTTATTATGAGTAGTGTTTTGTGGTAATTTGAAAATTATGCTTACATTTGTTTATATTTAATTTTTTTAGCGAAAATTCGCAAATTATGATTCAGGTCATTATTTTTACTATTGTTACGATATTAGCGTTCAGTTATGCTGGGCTTCAGTTTTCCAAATTGAGAAGAAACATTCTACTGGGTAAAGATGAAAAGCTGGATTTAAACTTCGCCCAAAGCTGGAAGAATGTATTTTTAGTCGCTTTTGGGCAACAAAAAATGTTCAAACGTTGGTTTCCAGCTTTAATGCACCTATTTATTTACGTCGCATTTTTATTTACGCAAGTTGAGTTAATTGAAATTTTAATAGATGGTTTTGGAGGCGTACATCGTTTCTTTGCAGATAAATTAGGCATCTTATACACCATCGTCATCAGCACAATTGAAATTTTATCGCTATTGGCTTTTGTAGCCACTATTGTGTTTTTAGTGCGTAGGAATATTTTAAAAACTCCACGCCTGCACAAACCAGAAATGCAGGGTTTTCCCACACTGGATGCTAACCTAATACTAGGTTTTGAAGTTCTTTTGATTATCGGTATCTTTTCTATGAATGGTGCAGATACTTTGCTTCAAACCATTGACCCTACTCATTATCCTGACACTGGAAATCTCGCAGTCAGCAGTTGGTTAGCACCACTTCTTTTTGGAGACCTTAATGAAGGCATGCTTAAAGTTGTGGAGCGTTCGGGATGGTGGCTGCACTTGAGTATGGTGTATGTGTTTTTGAATTACTTACCTAAATCCAAGCATCTACATATCTTCATGGCATTTCCCAATACGTTTTTGGCTAAAACAAAAGCCCAAAGCAGAAATAGAAAATATGCCCGAAGTGATGAAGGAAGTAAAAAGTATGATGGGGTTGACGGAAGGAGATGGTAGCGAAACCCTCCCTGATTTCGGTGCAAACGATGTGTTTTCGTTAAGTTGGCAAAATATTCTTGCTGCTTATTCTTGCACAGAATGTGGACGATGCACCGCAGTTTGCCCTGCTAATCAAACAGGTAAAAAACTTTCTCCACGAAAAATTATGATGGACATCCGAGACCGTGCAGAAGCCGTTGGAAAAATATAGATTCAGGCAATGTCGTATTCATCAAAGAGGAATTGCGCGGCGAAGGCGTGAAACTCAACAAAGATAACTACGATGATGGTAAATCGCTATTCGACTACATCAGCCGCGAGGAAATTCACGCCTGCACCACTTGTATGGCTTGTGTAGAAGCGTGTCCAATTCTTATCAATCCACTAGAACCTATTGTGAAACTACGCCGCTACGAAATCTTAACAGAATCAGCAGGCCCGTCTGATTGGCTACCTATGTTCAATAGTATTGAGAATAGTGGTTCAGCATGGCAGATTCCTAAGGATAGAGACGCTTGGGCGAAAGCTGCGTTGTAAGATTAACTTTGATATAACTGACGTTATGCTATTTGCTTTTTTATCTATTTTATGCTGTAACTAAAAAAAGCAAGTAGCATAAGCATTGTAATTGAGAATCATAAACCCATGCCCTTTGAGCAAAGCTTTGCCTTTTAATGACGAGCAGCAACTATTTACTTGATTTTATAAGTGCTTTATTGTCAGATACTTAACTCATCACTTAGAGCTGTTTCTTCAAAACACCAACTCCTCTTTTTCTACCAGTTCATCGGAAGTTTGGCGTTCATACAGTTCAGCGTAATAGCCATCCTGCTGTAAAAGTTCGGCATGTGTACCAGAGGCTACCATTTGCCGTTATCCAATACAATAATTTTATCAAACTCCAACAGGCTATAAATGCGGTGCGTAATAATAATAACCGTCTTATTAGCTAGAGCTTCATTGAAATAATTAAGAATAGTTTTCTCTGTTTAGTGTCCACCGCAGAAAGACAGTCATCTAGTATTAAAATATCGGGTTGTTTAATCAAGGCTCTAGCAATAGAAACGCGCTGCTTTTGTCCTCCTGAAAGAGTGACACCACGCTCTCCCACTAAAGTATCAAAACCATTGGACAAACCTTGTATTTCTTCATAAACGGAGGCATATTGAGCAAATGCTTCTACTTCATCGCGGCTGACGGAAGGAGAACCAAAAGCAATATTATTGGCGATGGTATCTGAAAACAAAAAAACATCCTGTGGTACGTAGCCAATGCGTTTTCTGAGGTTGGCGGTATCGTGGTTTGTATATTTTTCCATCTATTTGGATTTGCCCTTCCGTAGTATCGTACATTCTTACAAGTAAATCCGCGATAGTGGTTTTACCTGAGCCTGTTTTACCGATAATCGCTAGTTTTTGTCCAGGTTTGATGCTAAAACTCAATTCTGAAAGTGCTAATACACCAGTGTCTGGGTATTTAAACGTGACATGATCAAATACAATATTGCCTTTCAACGGGATATTTTCAGTGATTGGACTTTTGATAGCGGGTTTGGTATCTAAAAATTCGTTAATTCTTTTTTGGGAGGCTTCTGCTTGCTGTATCAACGAAGCAATCCAGCCGATGGCAGTCACGGGCCAAGTAAGCATGTTAACATAGATAACAAATTCGGCAATGTTACCAGGTGTCACTTCGCCCTGAACCACTTTCAATCCACCCACTAAAACAGTAATGACGGTACTAATGCCAATAAGCAATAGCATTAATGGAAAAAGTAAGCATCTATCCGAGCCAGTGCCAAAGAACTTGCTCGATAATCTTCGCTTTGTTCTTGAAAATGTTTCCCCATCTGTCTTTCTTGCACATAAGATTTCACTACCCTAATGCCAGAATAAACTTCCTGTGCAGTGCTATTCAAACCTGCTAGTTTTCGTTGAATGACCTCGCTTCGCTTATTAATAAGGTTACTCACATAGTAAATAGACAGGGAAAGAATAGGCAAGGGAGCCAATACATAGAGGGTCAATTCTACATTGACAGCCAGCATAGAATAAATGGAAAGTGCAAATAAAGTAATGAGATTAATGCCGTAAAGTATGGCTGGACCAAGGTAATTTCTGACTTTATTCACGTCTTCTGAAATACGTGCCATCAAGTCGCCAGTGCTATTTTTTCGATAAAAAGCGAGGTGGAGTTTTTCGTAGTGCGCGAAGATTACTTTTCTTAAATCGTATTCGATGAGGCGTGACATGACCACGATGGTCTGTCGCATGAAATACATAAATATGCCCATTAAAAGGGCAAAGAGAAATACCAATGAGCCAAACAAGAATAGTGTCTTGCCAATAAAACTGGCAAGCTCTTGGCTCAGTGAAAAGTGTTTAATAGTTTGATAGAGCGTCAAATTATTTAACACCAAATCAAAGGACTGGCGAATCATCTGTGGTTGAAGAATCCGAAAATAGTTAGAGATAGCTACAAAAAGAAAACCAAGCAGGAAAAGCCCTTTGTATCGGTAGAGATATGCGTTAAGATATTTAAGATTTTTCAAAACTATTACGTTTGGTTTAACAACGTGGTTATTGGAATTATTGTTCAGAACGTATTGTAAAAATTTGAACGTTTGGATTAAAACTTAGAGCGGACATGCCAAATCGTAGGGATTTAGTACGCCCGCTCTAGTGTTTCTATTTTAAAGCGTGTGATTACTTACCAGCAAAGTAAGAAGCCTCATTTTTTCCTCCTTCCTGTACTTTTTGCAAGCGTGCTTTCAACTCCGTTACCGTATCGAAATCATTTTTACGAGCGTAAATTTCTGACAACGCCACTAGCGTATTCACATCGTTTGGATTGATTTTCTCCGCATTCTGAAAGTAAGGTAATGCTTTATCAAATTCTACAAACATTTCCCCTTTCAATTTTTCGTATTGCTGCAACTCTGCTTTTGAAGTACCTGATATTTCTTGCATTTTCTGAGAAATAACGGCTGCACGGTTGTAGTACAATTCACCAATAGAGTACATCGCTTCGTAGAAATCTGCTTTTTTAGTTAAAGCTGCAGAATACTGCTCTAGCGATTTGTTGAAGTATTCATCTGCACCCGCAACATCACCCGCTACTTTCTTAGCAGTAGCTGCATCGGAATACACTCTTCCTAAAGTGTAGTACAATGAAACATTATTTGGTTCCTTTTCGATAGCAATTTTCAGCTTGTTTTCCAAAATGTCCAACTGGTTGGTCTTCAAGTAGTGGTTAATTTCCGTGAAAAGCAAAGACAAATCGTCTGGAAATTTCTCACGACCTTCCGTTAGAAACGCAATAGCTGCATCGGCGTTAGTATCAATGTTTAACTTATACAACGCATCGAATACTGCTGGCTGAGCGAAGTTTGCCTCTTTCAATTTAATGAAGTAAGGTGCTGCTTCTTCCAATTTACTGCCGTACATTGCTGCTAATCCTGTAATATACAACTGATTGTTTAAATCGTCTGGATTAGAAAGTACGGTTTTTTCACCATTTTTTTCTAACAATTCGTGTATTTCAAGCATTGCTTTAAAACTTTGAAACGCGCCTTCGTAGTCTTGTGCATCGTACTTAGTCAATCCTAATGTATTTAAGTTTGAGGTACATTCTGACAATCCTTTCAAAGCGCACAATGCCACCTTCTCAGTCCACGGCAGTCTTGACTGCGAACAAAAGAGTTGAAATCAAACGAGAAAAAAGCT
>JAAUTG010000279.1 GCA_012031785.1 Saprospiraceae bacterium
CTAGATTTCATTTTATAAATAGTTTATAATTTAAACTACTTTACATGAAAAAAGTTTTTTAAGTGCTAATTTTTTTTGTTTTTTATTTGTCTTTTATTATAACTAGTAGATGGAGCTTCCCATATCCTTCGCCTCTCCTAACGCAAGCCACAACCAAAACTCCCCAAAAGTGTATTCTACAAGAACAATTCATGCAGCGATGACGATATAAATTACGAAAGTGTATCACACCATCCGATGTTTTTTCAAATGATTCGTATGTTGAAGCATTGCTGGGATTTGCCAGAAAAGGCGTATAAAATTTTGATAAACAAGTCGTTGGATTACTTGCCAAAGTTTATGTATGAGACAGGATCATCTTTACCAATTTTAGCTTTTGAAAATCAACCACTTGCAAATACTATCAAATGTACCTGCTATTATATGATTCTAGGTTAAGCTAGTTTTTGATAAATTTGAAATTTAACACACAAAGTTTGATAGAAAAAAAGAATATTTGCAGTGTAAATGGAGTGCGTCACTTTGTTGAAGCCCATCATTACTGTTATTTCTAAATAATCCTTGATTATTAGGAAGTTATAACTGATGATTTTAATCTTCTTTCAATGCAGTTTCAAGCCAATTTTTCTTTAAAAGACCTAAATACTTTTGGTATTGCTGCACAAGCTGCTCAATATGTAGCAATTGATTCAGTTGCCAATCTTCGTTACGTGCTCAATAAAAATGATGGTCGTTTCCCAATCGCTATTTTGGGTGGTGGTAGCAATATTTTATTGACCCGCGATTTGCCTTATTTAGTGATTCAAAATGGAATTAAAGGTATCCAAATAGAACGAGAAACCGAAGATTATGCTATCGTAAAGGTAGGTGCAGGCGAAAATTGGCATGAGTTTGTGGTCTGGTGTATTGAGCATGGACTGGGAGGTGTAGAAAATCTTTCTTTGATTCCTGGAACCGTTGGTGCGGCACCTATGCAAAATATTGGCGCTTATGGCGTCGAGTTGAAAGATGTGTTTGAACATTTGGAAGCAGTAGAGTTGGGTACGGGCGCAGTGCGTACTTTTTTCAAGCAGGATTGTGCATTTGGTTACAGAGAAAGCGTGTTTAAGCACGATTTGAAAGACCTTTATTGCATTACCAACGTTTATTTCCAATTGACAAAACGCAACCACCAACTGCACACTACTTACGGGGATATTACTCGAATGTTAGAAGAACAGCATGTTACTACGCCCACTATTGAGGCTGTCAGTCATGCGGTCATTAAAATCAGGTCTTCCAAATTACCTGACCCCAAGGTGATTGGAAATGCAGGAAGTTTTTTAAAAATCCTGAAATTGATTATGAGCATTTTCAGCAACTTTTGTCGCAGTTTCCTCATATCGTGCATTTTGATTTACCTAATGGGCACGTAAAAATTCCAGCAGGCTGGCTTATCGAACAGTGCGGTTGGAAAGGTAAGCGGATAGGAAATACAGGAGCTTATCAAAAACAGGCTTTGGTGTTAGTGAATTATGGAAATGCCACAGGACAAGAAATATGGAACTTAGCTTTAGAGATTGTAGCCTCTGTTAAAGCAAAATTTGGAGTAACTATTCAGCCAGAGGTAAACATTTGGTAATTTTTTTCTTTCTTTGAGCATTGTTTAACGCAGCTAGTTTAAACACTTGAAATAGAACAAATTTTTCTATTTTGATAAAAACTAAGTATTGGTGAAAAAATATTTATTCTTAATCCTTTTAATCATTGGTTGGGAAGCTAATCAAGCACAAAACTTTTCGGATAGTGTAAGGATTAGTTTGGTCACAGGTTCACCTGGCAAAGACTTGTACGCCCAATTTGGGCATAGTGCTATTCGGGTTCAAGATTTTAAGTACAACCAAGATTTGGTCTTTAACTACGGAACATTTGATTTTGATACCCCTAACTTTTACTGGAAATTTGTTCGCGGTAAACTAGAATATATCCTTAGTGTTGGTGCTACATCACGCATGATTCCTTATTACGAGCGTGAAGGAAGAAGCCTAACGGAGCAAGAAATACAATTGGATTCCGCTCAGCAACAGCGGGTTCTTAGAATTTTGAGCTTTAATTATCAACCTGAAAATAGAGGCTATCTCTATGATTTCTTTTTCGATAACTGTGCTACTCGCATTCGAGATGTGTTTGAAAATGAACTAGCGCCTAATTTTACATACCTTAGCAGCGATACCGTATCTATTACTTTCGGCAGTTGCTTGATATTTATATTGCTAAGTCACCTTGGATAGATTTCGGGATGGACTTGGTGCTTGGAATCCCTGCCGACCAAAACGCTGATTTGAGAGGACAGATGTATTTGCCTGACTATTTATCTGAAAACTTGAATCGCTACGCCCGTTTAGATGGAAAACCCTTGTTAGGTAAGGAAATGCTAATGACTAACGCGGCTTCCACTCCAACTACTCGTAGTATGTTGCCCACACCTAGTCTTGTTTTTTCTTTCCTTTTGGCTATTATTTTGGTGCTCACTTGGAGCGCGTCGAATAAAGTAAAACTTATTTTAGATCGTATATTGTTCACGATAGTAGGGTTGGCAGGTATTTTGATGTTATTTCTTTGGTTAGGTACTGATCATCAAGCCACTAAGGAAAACTGGAATGTTTTGTGGGCAAGCCCTCTTTATCTGCTCGTACTTCCATTTTTGAAACAGTCCAATCACATTTTTAGTAAAATACTGCTTTGGGTTATTTTTGTTGGTTCAGCTTTAGTTTTTTTGGCTGGTATTTCTTGCCACAGCAGTTTCATGTAGCTTGCGTACCGATTATTTTATTGTTATTTGCTCGTTTACTAGACCGATTAAGTATATTTCCTAAATCCAAATAATTTGACGTGATTAGGACATACCAGTTGATACATCTCGTAAAATAAATTTTGGAGAATACCATTAGAACTATCGTTTGACTGTAATGTTACATTAGGAAAAATTCATGTTTAGACAATTATTGTTAATCTTGGTAAGTTCAAACCTTATCGCTTCCTGCGCCATCATCAAAAAAAAAGATTTACCCTTAGCGCAACAAATTGTTAATAAAACGCTTGAAAAACATGGTGGAAACGCTTATGAAAACCTAAATGTACGCTTTGTTTTTAGAGCGCGAGCCTACACTATTAAAAATCAAAATGGCTTGTTTGAATATACACGTTCTTTTACAGAGCAACAACAACAAATCAAGGACATTATTAACAACGATGGGTTTCAACGTTATGTAAACGGGCAGCAGACTCCAGTAGCAGACACTATGGCACTTAAATATAGCAATTCGATCAATTCGGTGGCTTATTTTGCTTTACTGCCTTATCGTCTGAATGACCAAGCAGTTGTGAAAACTTATAAAGGAATTACGCCTATCAAAGGCAAAAACTACCACACACTAGAAGTAACTTTTAAACAAGAGGGAGGAGGCACTGACTTCGATGACGTGTTTTACTATTGGATAGATACAAATAATTACACCATAGATTATTTGGCTTATTTGTTTCATGTGGATAGTGGTGGTGTACGATTCAGGGTAGCTTATGATCCTACTGAAGTACAAGGTGTTCGCTTTCAACAATATATTAATTTAAAAGCAAGTAAGGATACGCCTTTGGCTCAATTACCTGCCCTTTATGAAGCAGGTCAGTTAGAAGAATTATCAAAAATTGAATTAGAAAACCTTGCTGCAAATCAATAAGCGGTAAGGAAAATAATCGTCAAAATAGGCATCAAGTTAGTTAGTTCCCAGATGCTTCTACTGATTTTGCAGAAGGTTATCGAATAGGATTCATGGGAAGCTAAAGGGAAGGTTTTGCTACAAAAGGACAATAACTCCAGTGATTTCATGCAGTTCGCTTTTTGTTGTATGCCATTTGTACAAATGTTACGCGATTCGCTAATTGCTCAAATACAACTCTTTCGGACAACTTCAATTTGTAATTGCTTAAGGCAAGCTGCTTAACATCCGTGACTTTTAGTTTTCAGGCTACTAGATTGATAAAATTCTAAAGAAAACTAGCCTGAATTACTACAATTTCCTTTAAAAAATGTAGTTTTACTTCTTAAATCTTGAATAGATGTACTTACAAATTATCTTTGAGGTCATGCAGTATGGAATTGCTTACAAGGTTTGTGCAATTTGAGCGGCTTGATTTATCTTTTTGTAAGTCAATTTAGTTAGTATTAATTTATGTTAATTTAAGAAGGAAGAGCGCACCATGATTTCTTACTTCCAAACTTAAAGTTAAGAATATGATACCAATAGTGACTTTAACCACAGATTTAGGGCAGCAGGATTATTACGTGGGGTTGATTAAGGGCGCTATTTTAAGTCAAACCGTTGATACACAACTGGTTGATATTACGCATCAAATCCCTCCTCACGATATTGTTCAAGCCGCTTACATTCTAAAAAATTGCTTCCACAGCTTTCCACAAGGAACTATTCACATCATCAGCGTTAATAACTATTCTAGTAAACAGGGGGCTTTGCTATTGACCAAGCATCAAGGTCATTATTTTATTGTACCTAATAATGGTGTTTTGTCACTTTTGTTTGAAGAATTACCCTTTCTTATTTATCATATTCCATTTTTTTCTGATGCGGCTTTCACCATTAAAAATATGTATGCTACTTTGATTAGGCATATCAAAGAAGGCGGACAATTAAACGAAATAGGTCAAGAAATTAAGTCAATAGAACAACGCATTACGCTCAAACCAGTAATTAGCAATTCACAAATTCGAGGTTCAGTCATTCATATTGACCATTACCAAAACGTAATTGTTAACATATCTAAATCTTTATTTGAACAAGTGGGCTATCAAAGACCATTTTCAGTGTATTTCAAAAGGTATGACCCTATTGAACAACTCAGTAGCCATTATCAGGACGTGCCAGTCGGAGAGGTGTTGTGCTTGTTCAATTCTTCTTCTTATTTAGAGATAGCTATCAACATGGGAAAAGCAGCAAGCCTTTTAGGCTTGAGTCTTAACGATACGATACAAATTGATTTCAAAAATATATGATTATTCGCTTTGTTAAATTAACCATTCAGCCTCATTTAGTACCTGATTTTCAAGTAATATTTGAAGAAAGTCGTACTACTATAAAGTCGTTTTCAGGATGTTTACATTTGGAACTTCTACAAGATCAAACCTTTCCTAATATTTTATTTACGTTAAGTCATTGGGAGAACGAAGATGCTCTTGAACAGTATCGTCAGTCGGATTTTTTTCAACATACTTGGAAAAAACTAAATTACTTTTTTCCGACCCTGCTGTGGCTTGGACTACAAAAAGGGTAGGGTAGCACTTTAGCAACTGACTATAAGTAGTTCTCTATTTGCGTTGGGCTATTTATTTTTAAAAATGCTTTTCTCATTTGTGTGGAAAGTCCATACATTAAAGATGTTCAAAACGCGCGTGTTTAAGTAAATAGCGAATAGCAAAAAGCCGTTTGATTAATCTGATTTTTACTGATACAATCATCCAATAAATAATGTAAAATAGAGATAAATAGCCTATTGTACAAGAATAATAACTAAGAATATGCTATTTCTCAAATCAATTCTTAATTTTACGTCATCAATTGCTTCAGAGTAGCTTATTTTCAGTTACTCAAGGCATTTTTTCAGATGTAAAGTCCTTATTTTTTAAAGGCTTATGTGCATAATTTTTTGGATACAGTTGACCATAAACCAAAATAGATAGCAGAAAATCAAACTATATAATTGGGTGAAATTTTTGATTAGAATTTACAATTATTATTTCTCTCCTGACCGAGAACTGGTGAAAAAGCTGGTTCCCTTGCTCGGATTTATACCTACTAGAATAAGCACTTTCAAATTAGCTTTTTTACACAAATCAGCATCCGCAGAAAAAGTTTATCCGATACAAAACAACGAACGCTTAGAGTATTTAGGAGATGCTGTACTGGGAACTATTGTAGCGGAATACCTTTTCAGAAAGTATCCAAACGCCAATGAGGGATTTTTAACTAAAATGCGTTCTAAAATTGTTAAACGCAAGTCGCTCAATCTGATTGGTGAAAAGATGGAATTAGAGATACTGCTCAACCAATTTACACAAATCCGTCTAAGTCGCTCCATGCTCGGCAACGCTGTAGAAGCTCTTGTTGGCGCAGTGTATTTAGAAGTTGGCTATGAAGGCACTAGAAAATTTATCGTGCATAAAATTTTGAGGGGATATGTAGATATGCGAGAGTTAGAAACGCTGGACGACAACTACAAAAGCCAGTTGCTAGAGTGGTGTCAAAAAAATGG
>JAAUTG010000280.1 GCA_012031785.1 Saprospiraceae bacterium
GAAGGTTCGATAGATTGGGTATATGATGCGGTGGGCAATAAACTTTCCAAGACCGTGCGGCAGACAAATTTGGTGGTGAATGACAATCCAATTGCGAATGGTACGTACCAAGCAAATGTGATTACTGCTGCGGGCACAGTGGCTGCTGGCAGCGAGGTGACTTTTATAGCTTCGGATTCGGTGGTGTTGAAGGCTGGTTTTGTAGGAAAGCCTAATTTTATAGCGAAGACGGGGAATAATGAGGGCGAAACGCGCCACTACGTCGGTGGTATTGAGTATTTCAATGGCGAAATGGAAGCGATTTATCATGAGGCTGGAAGAGTGGTTTTTGAGAATAGCCTTCCAGTGTATGAGTATGTGTTGACGGATCATTTGGGGAATACGCGAGTTGTTTTCAAGAATTTGGGTGGTGTGGCTTCGGTGGTGCAGGAGAGTGAGTATTATCCTTTTGGGATGGAGTTTGAGGAAGGCGCTAGCGGAGATTACAATTATACTTATAATGGCAAGGAAAGCCAAACGGAGTTGGGGTTGAAATGGCTAGATTTTGGAGCGAGGTGTTTGATGGTGGATAATGCGAGGTGGATGCAGGTGGATCCATCTGCCGAAAGATATTACGCGCTAAACACATTCGTGGCTCTCTCTAACAACCCTTTGTTGTTTATAGACCCTGATGGAAGAGATTTAGTGATTGCTAGAAATGAATTTACGCTACTTGCAATATCTGATATTGTATCACTAGTTAATAGTTCTCAATTTGACGGAGAAGTTAAGATTACTTTTACGGAATCGGAACGTGGAATAGAGGTGGGTGCTAACTTTAGCAATTTTTCAGCAGAAACTATGGAAGGAAATGCGGGAATATCACTATTGAGCAATGTAATATCTAGTTCTAATACTTATCTATATGAGGTTTCAACGACCTTTAAGGCTGATGACAGAAATTCTGGTGAAAGTTTGGGAAAAACTAACTTGGGAACAAAAGGCAATCCTGGACTCTGTTGGTCTCAATCTATCAACAACTGATAGAGGTGATACCCCAAAATATCCTCTGCCAGAATTTCAAGAACCTCATAAAAGATTCAATGGGCTACCAAGCAGTGAAAGTATAATCATTCCTTATGCTCCTTATAACGGACACGTAGTAATTTCTCCGGATGCAGGAGACGCTAAACAAAGTGAAAATGGGGAAAATATTCCTCGTGCATGGTTTACTTTTCATGAGTTACAAGAATCTTATAATAGGACGGATCTAAAACTTGGATACAGAGAAGCTCATAGAAAAGCTAATGAACAAGGCAGGAGTTTTTATTTAACTCCTGCCGATTGGAGTCAAGAAGTTTTTTAATCCTTATCGGGCTAAAAATAGTATGACACTGGAACAAATTAGAAAACGATTAAAAAATTGAAATTAAATGCGAAAATCTATTTTAACATTGTGGGTATTATTGTCAACAACTGCTAGTGTTTTCTCTCAAAAAGACAGCATCTATCTTCAACACAATCGTATTGTAGAAATTACAAACGATTTAGAATACGAAATAGAAAATCTATTATCCATTAGGTTGATAAAGTCAAATAACACTAATCATCATTCATTAGCATTATCTGTCAAAATGTCATCAAAGAATAACGCTATCCTGTTTCTTAACGATTTTTCATTTTCTAATGTAAAAGATGGAGTTTGGACATTATATCCAAGTTATGGTTTAGATATAGACGAAATGGTAATATTTAGCAAATTAGAAAAAATGACAATTTTACAGTAGATTTTACCATCCCTAATCCTAATATAACCTCTATGAATTTGACTATTGCTTTTTCAAGGGTAGAAAGGAAAAAGAAATTTAAGTTATATTTTTCAAAAAAAAATTCAATTGTACCCCAGAAAGCTGATAGTGAAATGTCTGATGAATTAGAATTTATTAGAATCGAAAATTTTCCTTTAGATAATTTACCTCGAAAAGCATCTGTAACGCTCATAAGTTTCATGCGATAGTAATATTATTACTGAAAACTCCGAAGATTTTTGAAATAAGCCTTTTTAGGCAATGCTTTTCAGATATTTATATTTACAAATATGTGAAAATAAGCATTTTATAATTTCAATAGGAAGATTAAAATCGCTAAATTTAGAATTTTCGGAGTTTTCAGTAAAGAGAATATAGGTGTGGTGAATACGATTGTTGTAGTTCATATTTGGACGGGGATTATTTTTCTTACTGTACTTTACATTTTATTATGCCAAACCAGTATCCAAAATAAAATACTAAATGAAGCAAGTAATCATTTTTTGGATTACAAATTCCAATACAAGTTTAATGTATTGTATTTAGTAACTTTAAGTATTACTCTCATACCAAATGTACTTTTTATAGCCTATATTTTGTGGATGCTAATTAAAAAATTAAACTTACTTTTTAAATAATGAAAAAGGAAGAAATATCAAAAGAATATGCTTTTTCTTTGCTAAATAATTGGTTACTAAAACCTAAATTATTTGATAAGAAAACTGCTCTTCAAGTAGGAGCTAAGGAAGTTTATGTATTAGAAGATAAGCGTGCCATACTTGTTTATGAAAATTCATTCTTTATTACAGATTTTTAGCTTTGTTTAATCATCTAATAAAAATTGACAAAATTTTACTTGATCCCCCAAATGCTCAAACTATTATTAATGGACTTGAAAGAGAGCTAACGCTGTTTTCTAAATTCTTTTCAAGTAGTCATTATAATTACAGTATAGATTCAGTTGCTTACTTGGATGAGGATTATCCGCTTCTAATGGAAGAAGGTATTAGCGAAGCAGAGGTCTTTCTACCCATAGTATGCTACATAGGCGAAGTCTTTAAAAAAGCAACAAACGGAGAATGGGAAATTAAGAAAAATAAAAAGAAGGAAGTTATTTCAATAAAAGGAGAAAATGGTATCTATTACGATCCTTATGCTCCTGTTCAAAAAATATTAATCAATGCTCATCATAGTCATGATTTTCAAGCAGTAGTCGAATCCCAGCTTCATCCTATCAATTTTCAAAAGGTAATCCAATCATAGCACCTTTAAGTCAAATAGAGTGGGATAAATAGTAACTACATTTTTTTGACATAAAATATTGAATTATTCGTGAATAACTTAATTTTATTTTTATCTGTTGCAGCTATGTTTAACAGTTGCAATGGCAATAAAATTACAAGCGAAAAAGATACTCGTACCTATGGTATTGATAGTCTTTTTAACCATCAAGGAAGACTTATAGAAGTATTTGGAAACGAAGGTACTAGAGACAATGACATGAACTTTCGAGAATACTACAAATATGCTAACAGCAACATTTTGGTGTCTAAAAAAAATTACATATTTGATGACAAAAATATTGAATGTAAATATTGGACAGTTCAGATTATGTAGAAGATAAATTCTACTATAATTCAGAGAAGGAATTAGTCGAAGTACATACTTATCTTCCCGAATATGAGGATAATGAGCAGCTAGAAAGTACAAAAATTATTGGACGAAAACTTCATTCTATTCATTATATAAAAGAAGGTCGTGTAAAGTTTATGGACCAGTAAATATTATTACTTCTCTTGATGTAATAAATACATGATGAAGGCGAAAACGCGCCACTACGTCGGTGGTATTGAGTATTTCAATGGCGAGATGGAAGCGATTTACCATGAGGCTGGGCGAGTGGTTTTTGAGAATAGCCTTCCAGTCTATGAGTATGTGTTGACGGATCATTTGGGGAATACGCGAGTGGTTTTCAAGAATGTGGGTGGTGTAGCTTCGGTGGTACAGGAGAGTGAGTATTATCCTTTTGGGATGGCGTTTGAGGAGCAAGAAAGTGAATATGGTTATACATACTCGCACAAAGAAGCGCAAACGGAGTTGGGGCTGAAGTGGTTGGATTTTGGGGCGAGGTGTTTGATGGTGGATAATGCGAGGTGGATGCAGGTGGATCCGTTGGCGGAAAGATTCAATACAAGTAGTTCATTTTCCTTTACGTTGAACAATCCTATCTTATTTATTGATCCTACAGGAATGGCAACAACCTATAATTGGAATAATCAGAGGTATGAAGACGAAGATGGAAATGAAGTTGCATGGGAAGATGTGAAAACAGAATATGGAATTACAGGAAATAGTAAAGGTAATAACGTTTTTACCACTTATTTGGTAAACGATACTAAAGCAGATGAAGAATGGAAAAGACCTGTAAAAAAAGCACTTACCGCGAATGAAATGGTTAAAATTTCAGGGACTGCATCTTCAATTTTTGAGGAAAATGGCATAGATGCTGATGTTTTCGTATTTAGATTTATAAGCCCTGAAGAAGGTAGGGCTTTAGGAAATGTAGCAGAAGAAAATGTACTATTTTTAGCGTTTGTAAATAAAGAAAATAGTCTTCTGTACAAATCTACTAATCAGTCCTATGTAGAGGCATCTAATAGAATTAGAATATTAAATAATGACGCATGGGCTTCTTATGTAAATATCAAAGGTGGGGGATTTGAGGGAAATAGAAAACAATTTATTGAACAAATTGGGTACATTACGGCACATGAACTCTTGCATCAATTATTAGGATATAAAAATATAGGTCATACAGAGGGTGATATTAACCTTAATACAACTGGTCGTGATATTGATTTTGACAAATACCATAATGATTCTCATTATCGCGCTTTAGCGAGAAGATTGATTATACAACATAAGTACCATCTTGAAAAACTTATTAATGGATTATAAAATATTATTAAATGAAATTCATTCCAATTTTTATTTTATTACTGTCATTTGTTTCATGCAAGGAAGTCCAGATATCGCAAGATATTACTTACCTAAATGAAAAGCCCCAAACTTTTAAGAGGAAATTCAGCATGTGCAACAGGAAACGATATTGGCGAATTTATGATCACTAATAACTTTGAAGATACTTTACTTATCATTAAGCAACTTTTTTCGAAAGGAATACTGCTTTTTTTATGATAAAATAGAATATTTCCAGAAAGTTGGGGATTCATTAATTGCTCTTGGTGTTAAAAGAGGAGATTTTTGGGGAAGTCCAAGAATGGATACTTTAGTACCCGAACAGAAAAAATCTTATGCAATTAGTAATGAAGAAATAGAACGTTTATTTGAGGAACGCAAAGAAGCCAGTTTTATCCAGTTATTCTTTCCCTTTAAAATTAAAAAGGTTGATAACAACCCTAGAGAAGAAATTTTTAAAATACTACTCGGCTATGATTTTACCAAAAACAAAATATTTCAAGAAAGTTACACTGTACCAGACGGGAAAATGAAGTACAAGATTCCATCTGATTTGTACAGCGAAGACAGGGAATAATGAAGGCGAAACGCGCCACTACGTCGGTGGTATTGAGTATTTCAATGGCAAAATGGAGGCGATTTATCATGAGGCTGGGCGAGTTGTTTTTGAAAACACCTTACCTGTTTATGAGTATCGAATTGCTGACCATTTAGGGAATACTAGAGTGGTGTTTAAGAATGTGGGTGGTGTGGCGCAGGTGATGCAAAGGAATGAGTATTATCCTTTGGGATGGAGTTTGAGGAGCAAGAAAGTGAATATGGTTATACATACTCGCACAAAGAAGCGCAAACGGAGTTAGGCTTGAAGTGGTTGGATTTTGGGGCGAGGTGTTTGGCTACCGATATAGGTAGATGGTTGCAAGTTTATCATGCTTATCAGTATTTGCAAGGTGATGTGCTAAAGGAACAAAATGCAAATGGCACTTATGGTTTAAAGCCTAGAAAGGGATTGACCGCAGTTGCTTTGGAGGTTGACGCTAAGATAGCAGTTGCGAATATGGGAATGGGGTATATTGCTACCACCCAATTAGAACAAGGATATTCAGTAGACACTATGCTAGGTCTAATCAAGGCTGCAAAGGGAAACAGACAAGCAGTGGTAATGCTTTTAATTAAAGGGACCTCAAGAACATACTTTAGAAATGATGGAGCTACTGGTTCACTTATCGTGAATTACACGGCTTCGTACTATACATACTTAGGAAATACTAAGGAATAAGTAGTACATTTATAAATCAAATTACAACAAAAAATTTTGATTTTAAATAATATCTAAAGTGTATTATTTCCCCTTAGTATTCTATTTATTTTCTTAACAAATTCTTAGACTAATATGAGATTCATTCTAATTTCATTATTTGTTTACTGCCTTACAGAAGAAGTATTTAGCCAAAACAAAGAACTCGATTTAACTTTAACATCGGTTTATGGTGGCGAATTGTTTTTTTTAGAAAAAATTGGTC
>JAAUTG010000030.1 GCA_012031785.1 Saprospiraceae bacterium
GGGATCATTTGGGCAACACTAGAGTTATTTTCAGAAATAATAATGGTGCTTGTCCGAGAGTCGTATCCCAATCGGCGGTATTATCCTTTTGGGATGCTCAGTAGCATAAGGTACCCTGCGTAATGTGAGTTGGTAAGTATATTTGACAATGTTAATATAAAGAGCTTTTTAGAATCAGGTTAGGGAATGTGAATCAATTTGTGGGTTTGTAAACTCAATCGCCAAGTGGGGTGAGCAAGGCAATAATCAATTGCTAGTCGAGTATTGATGGCTTGTAAAGGTCCGTCCATTGGTTGCAAGAAAAGTGGGTAAAATTGAAATCCAAAAACTTGCTGGCATAGCATCTGCTTGTGGGAATACTAATTTGAGTTCATCCCCTTTCGTCACAATTATATCGGTGTGGGCTTTCGGACTCATACACACCCAATCAATACCTTTTGGCACAGGCACTGTCCCATTGGTTTCAATGGCAATTTCTAATCCTACTTCATGAAACGCAGCTATCAAAGGCGTGTCTAGTTGCAAAAGCGGCTCGCCACCTGTACACACTACGTATGGTTTACCCGCCTGTAATCCTGCTGACCAAAGCGATGCTACTTTTTCCGCTAATTCGGTCGCTTGATATTTGCCTCCATTTTCACCGTCTGTCCCCACAAAATCGGTGTCACAAAATTGACAGATAGCTTTGTGTCGGTCTTCCTCTCGTCCAGTCCACAAATTACAGCCTGTAAATCGGCAAAATACTGCGGGACGACCCGTATGCGCTCCTTCTCCTTGAAGGGTGTAATATATTTCTTTGACTTTGTACATATTCTGATAGAGGCTTTGCTTATCAATTTATTGCACTTGATCGCCGCGCAGCACACGATAGCGTTTTCTGGCTTCGACTGCAAAAGTGCTGCCAGAAAAATCAATAAATAAACTTTCGTACAACGATTTAGCTTTCTCTATGTCTTTGAGTTGATTTTCATAGAGTTGCGCTAACTCGAACATGGCGTTATCCGCTCTGATTTCTTCTTTGTACTGTGTAATAATCGCCTGATAAGCGGTCTCTGCTTCTTGATAGCGGCGCTGTTTTTTGTAAATTTGAGCTTTCAAATATAAAATATCGTCTTGCAAACCGTGTTCTGGGAAGTCTTTGCCCAAAGTATCCAACTTTAAAAAAGCATCTGCAAAGCGATTTTGAAAGACTAATAGCTCTGCACTGGCGTAATGTTGAAGCGGCACAGTAGTCGTATCCAACCCTAGATTGTCCATGATAAAAACTGCCATATCTAGCGCGTCATTGGCAATAAGTTTGGAGGTAGAAGATTTTAGTACGTCAAACTGCGCTTGCGCCCATTGAAAATCTCCCGCATAGTAAGAAAGTTTAGCATTCAAATAGCGTGCTTCATGTCCAAGTAGGTCTTCGACAAATTCTTTATCTACTTGCGAATAGAGCAGCGTAGATTCCCAAATCTCTCCCTGCATCAAATAGTAGTTCGCCAAATCAAGTTTCCCATTTGCTAGTACTCCTCGATTCATCCCAGGATATTCAATCAATTCAGAAAGTAGCTCGATGGCTTTGTCTAAATTATTGACATACAGGGCTTCTAGCTCTGCATATTCAATGATGATAGGTGCAGTTAATTTATTTTTACCAAATTCTTGAAGGAAAGTGGTATATTCTACTTGCAAACCTACCAAATCTTGCTGGGTATAGTTGTAGCCTTCTACAATTTTGCTGCGTTTGGCACGAAGCAAATCTCGTTTAGCGTCCAAATAAAAACTAGAAGTAGGTCCTTTTTTCTCTATAATATATTGAAAGGCTTCAATAGCTGCATCATAGTCTCCATCATTGATGGCAATTTGCGCCAAATCAAATACCCTTCCACCATTTTCTCCTGCCCTACGGTCTAGTGCTCGCACTTGCCGCAATGCTTTGGAGTAGTCTTTTTCTTGAATAAATACCCAAGTTAATAGTTCAGTGTAATAGTCTGCATTCGGTTCTTTTTGAACAAGGTCATAAAGTTGTGTTTTCAGAAACTCATAATTTTCGGTTGGCAAATAGCGCTGCAACAGTGATTTGATTGTTTCTAAACGCCCTGCATTGGAAGCCAAACTATTCAAGTATTCAGCGACCATTTTTTCGTAATCACCTTTTCTGCGATGTAATTCGGCAAGGTTGTATGCAAAAAGGTAAGGCTCATTGAGCAATTTCTCCCCCTTTTCATAGACTTCTACTGCCAGTTGATACTTGGACAGCTCTAAAAAAGCATTAGCTAGATTGGTGATTTGGTACTTATCAGGAGGTAGTTTCTTAATTGCTGTTTGGTATTCGTCATTAGCTGCCGTTTCTTTGTCTTGTAACGCCAGCAAATTACCATAGGTGACGTGTAAGCGAATGTTATCTGGCGATTTACGCATTTGTTTTTTTACGGATTGTTCAGCAGCATTGAATTGGTTGAGCGCGACTAGACACTCTATATATCGGTCAAAATAATAATCGTTGCGCTGGTTTTGATTCATCAATTGTTCGTAAATCGCAGCAGCTTTTTCGTACTCGCCTTCTTGTTGGTACTGTTGCGCCAGCCTTACATCCTGTGCTTGTACCACACTCATTAAACCTAAAAAACACACAATACTGCTATATTCTTCATGTATCTTATTTTACAAAAGCAAGAAAGAAGTAATCATTTCACATTCAATGGGTTATGAGCAACAAATAAGATATTACTCCAGTTTTATAATTCATTGATTATCGAATCATAAACTCATATCTCGAGTTGTCTCTCTATCAATTAACATTTTTGGTGTTGAATCATTTAACGAAATGAAAGCTAATTTAGTTGAATAAAAATGCAATAGACTTATTGTAAGTTGATAATCAGTGATTTAAAATTAATGATATGAACCCATATTGAGTTTTTTACCATAGAATTAGACTAAAAAATGACATTACTATTGACGTTACTGTTAATGTTTGCACAGGGCTTTAGAATTTTTAGGTATCAACGTAACTATTTGATTATGAATTTACAATAATTCTATTTAAACCAAATAACTATCATCGGAATAAACCCTTTGAAAAGTCAATAACTAAGGTATCATATCGCGATGTAATTTGCTTTTGGCTATCCCCTTTTTGCCTAAATACGACTGAGAAAACTTTTTAAAAGCGAGTAGCCAAAAGCGAACTGTATTGTCAGTTAGGCATCTTGATTTTCTGCCTCTCCAAGCATATTTAGTAACCCGCTAGTAATCTGATTTCGCGTCAATTGCGCTCGTTCGTAGGGAATAATTCCCAGCGTTTCGTCTCTTTTTAATCCGTTTAGGCGAGAGGATTGTAAAATGATTTGGTTGTGCAGGTTATCATCTTTTGACTCTGCAAAAGCCAAGAAATTTTTAATCGCTTGCTCCAAATTGCCTTGTTGTATAAGTTTTTTGATTTCGGTCAGATTGACCTTGCCCGATTGTATTGACTCTTTAGTGTTACTAGGAGGGGTAGTGGAGTTTTTTTTTCAAAATAAAAGTACCGTCGTAAATGGCGTTAAACAATTTACCTAGTTGTTGAATAACGTTTAGCCACGCTTCATCCTTGTTTTCCCATGTGGAAATTGGTTTTGCGTCTTTGGGAACGGCTTGAAATATTTTTAAATCCAGCAGGGAAAGATCAGAAGGTCGAATGATGATGGGAATTAACACCATCTTCCCCTCTACATGAAGTTCCATCGCAGTTTTTAACTCAACACCATCTATGTATCCAGATGCCATAAAATCAGGGCTAACCAAGAAAAGCACTATGTCTGCATTCAAAACTGCTTGTTTGATTTCGGTGTCCCAGATTTGTCCAGGCAAAATGTCGCGGTCATCCCATATTTTGATAGTACCTTTCCGTTCGTAGGGTGTAAGGTAAGTATTTAAAGTATCTTTGTAATCTTCGTCCTTATGCGAATAGGAAATAAAAACTTTTACAGGCTGTTGTGGCATGGTGTGATTCAATTTTTGGTCGCAATTTAAACCATTTTTCAAAGATTGCAAATAGGAAAGAATAGAAGTTTTCATTTACAGGTCTTTAGAATAGAAAAGCTTAGAATTAGGGATTTTTAAATTTTCCTTACGTCTTATTCTTTTGGAAACTGTAAAAATGCTATTTTTGTAATTGAGTATTATAAAGCCGTAACAAAGTGGAAGAAAATCAGGAAGTTATAAAAAAACTCATTGCTTTTTACCCTTTGCGAACACTCAATTATAGGACGAAGCAAAGCATATTATGGGTTGGTTCAAAAGATTGAAAGAAGGGATTCAGACAACGACAAGCAATAAACGTGAAACGCCAGAGGGAATTTGGTATAATTGCAAGAACTGCAAAGAAACTACTCGCGTAAAAACAGTACGTGAAAATTTTTACAAATGCCCTACATGTGATTATCATATTCGCATTGGCTCTGACGACTATTTCGACCTGATTTTCGATAATAGCGAATATAAAGAACTGTTTACTAACCTTTACGCTAAAGATGTATTGGAGTTTACGGACATGAAACCTTATGCAGAACGCTTAGAAAAAGCACAAAAGGAAACTGGATTGGCAGATGCGATGGCAGTAGCAGAAGGGAAAGTGAATCGCTATCCATTGATTGTAGCAGCTATGGATTTTTCTTTCATTGGTGGTTCTATGGGTGTAGTGGTAGGGGAAAAAATTTCGTTGGCAATTGACCGATGTTTGCAAACTAGAACGCCTTTGATGATTATTTCTAAAACAGGCGGTGCGCGCATGATGGAATCTGCTTTTTCGTTAATGCAGATGGCAAAAACTTCAGCCAAGCTATCATTGATGGCTAAAGCTGGCATTCCTTATTTTTCTTTCCTCACAGACCCAACTACTGGTGGCGTTACAGCTTCTTTTGCTATGCTTGGTGATTTGAATTTTGCAGAACCAGGCGCGCTGATTGGTTTCGCAGGACCGAGAGTGATTAAAGAAACCATCAAACGCGACTTACCAGAGGGTTTCCAAACATCAGAATTTTTATTAGAGCATGGTTTTTTGGATATGATTGTGAATCGAGCCAGTTTGAAGGAAACTTTATCAAATTTACTTTATCTTTTTGATGCTAACCCTTTGATGACTAAAGACGAAGAATTGTATGGCTAATTGGTGCTGCGCAGTTGGTTGATTTGCTATTAGCCGTTTGTCCAAACACTTTGGATAACATCTATTTAACGGTAATTCCATATCAACATGAAAAAACGTTTTGGAAAACAAATAGCTAAATGCAAACAGCAACTGCGTAAACTCAGTGCATAACTAAAGCGACCGTAATGAATGCACCTGTTTTGACTTAACCATGACAAGCACTCCGCTGTATAGTCAAAACTTCAACTTTCTTTCAGAATTGCTACCAAATTCTAATAAGATTGCTCCCCACCTTTGCATTATCTTATTTACAGAGAATTCAATAAGATTTCATTATTAATCAACTTAATCAGTTTTTTGAGTTAGTAATCACCATCAGCAAAACGTTCGAATACCAACTACATGATTGCGCATTGAAACACTAAACCAATTTGCTTATTTTAGCGATAAAGTCCAAAACTAAAAATTTGTAATGAGAAATTACTCTACTATTCTTTGTTTGTTTAGCCTGCTGCTAACTACACAAACTTTCGCACAGCGACCTGAGGGGACACCACCTGTCAAGATTACAGGAAAAATATATGATAAAGAGACTACTAACCCACTTGAATACGCTACCATCACACTATTTTCCAAACAAGATAGTTCACTCATCACAGGTACGGTGACTGATGTAACAGGAAGTTTTGAGCTGGAAGCAACTCTAGGAAACTACTTTGCTAAAGTAGAATTTATCGCCTATCAAGCATTTGTTATTGAACAAATTCCTTTTCAGCGCGGTGTCCCTGTAGTGGATTTAGGGAAAATTAGTATTTCTCCGGATGCCACCGTTCTGGAAGAAGTAGAAGTAAGGGCTGAAAAAAGTTCTATGCAAATGTCGTTGGACAAAAGAGTATTCAATGTAGGAAAAGACCTTGCTAATCAAGGAGGTACCGCTGTTGAAATCTTAGATAATGTACCTTCCGTCACGGTGGACGTGGAAGGGAATGTCAGCCTTCGCGGTGCTGGTGGCGTGCGAATTTTGGTGGATGGTAAGCCTTCGGGATTAATTAGCGCAGATAATCCAGGTGGATTGCGTGGCATTCCTGCCAATATGATTGACCGAATTGAAGTCATTACTAATCCTTCTGCACGCTATGAAGCAGAGGGTACGACTGGTATTATCAATATTATTTTAAAGAAAGACAAGCAAAAAGGTTTCAACGGTTCCTTCGATGTCAACGTAGGAATACCAGATAATTACGGCGTGGCAGGTAACGTAAACTACAGAAGAAAAGACCTCAATTTTTTCGCTAATTATGGTATTCGCTATCAAGAGTCACCGGGCTTTAGTACAAATTATATTGAGTCATTTCGGAACGGAATTAATTACATTACGGATCAAAGTAGTGACCGTGTTCGTAGTGGTATCAACAATAACCTTCGATTGGGTGCAGATTATTTTATCAGCCCTAAAGATATTTTGACGACCGCATTTTCTTATCGAATAGGTGGGGATAATAATTTCACGGAATTGAGGTATTTGGACTACGAAAATACACTAGACAATCTTACTGGAATTGTGCTGCGCACCGACGATGAAACGGAGGATGATAGAAACTTAGAGTATGCGTTAACTTATGATAAACAATTTGAGAAAGAAGGACACAAACTCGTGCTAGATGTACGCTATCAAGATAATGGAGAAACCGAAGGTTCGGACTTTATCGAAAAATATTCGGATGCCAAAGGCAGCATTACTCGCCCTGATCTTTCGCAGCGTTCTAACAATGATGAAAGTGAAACGGTGCTTTTGTTGCGTTCGGACTACGTGTATCCTTTTGCAAAAGAGGGTAAATTTGAACTCGGTTACTTAGGGTCTATCCGAAGAATCAATAACGATTATTTGGTAGAGCAGTTTCAAGATGAGGCTTGGACGAAGTTACAAAACTTGAGCAACGACTTTAATTACATTGAGAATATTCATGCTGCCTACACCTCTATCGGCAACAAGATAGATAAATTCTCCTTTCAATTTGGTTTGCGGGCAGAATATTCGCAAGTGCGCACCGAACTGCTAGAAACCAACCAAATCAATGATAGGGAATACGCTAATCTTTTTCCAAGTATCTTTTTTACGTATGATTTACCTGCTCAAAACGCAGTACAAATCAGTTACAGCAGACGCATTCGCCGTCCTGGTTTCCGTGAATTGAATCCTTTCTTTACTTTCAGCGATTCTAGAAACCTGTTCAGTGGAAACCCGAATCTTGACCCAGAATTTACAAATTCCTTCGATTTGGGACACATTAAGTATTGGGAAAAAGGTTCTTTGAGTTCTTCTGTTTACTACCGCCACACCAACAACGTTATTGATCGTATCTTAGCCTTTGATACGCTTACAGGAAACACCATTCGCCGCCCCGAAAACATTGCAGAAAATGATAGCTATGGTTTTGAGTTTACTTATTCTTATAACCCATTCAAATGGTGGCGCATTAGTGGAGACCTCAACTTTTTCCGCTCCATCACAAAGGGAGAAGTGATAGATGCCAACAATGAATTACAACAACTAGATGCAGATGCACTTTCTTGGTTTGGTCGCGTGACTTCTCGGACAACCGTGTTGAAAGGGCTTGATATACAGTTGCGTGGTAACTATCGCGCACCTCAAAACACTACGCAAGGACGTAGTAAATCACTGTATTCACTGGATGTTGCAGCCAGTAAGGACATTTTGAAAAACAGAGCTACATTGACATTAAGTGTTCAGGATATGTTCAATTCACGCCGTTACCGTGCAGAAACCTTTGGCGATGGTTTCTACTCTAACTCTGACTTCCAATGGCGCGCTCGACAAACGGTACTTACATTTAGTTATCGCTTGAATCAAGATAAAAAGCGAGCTAGAGGTAGAGGCGAAGGCGGTGGATACTATGGTGGTGAAGGTGGTGAGTTTTAAATCGTTTTTACAATTCTCATACAAATAAGTACATTTGCCGAAGTGGTATTCATACAGCTTCGGCTTTTTCTAATTCAAAAAACAAAGTGAGGTGCGTGGTAGTGAGTTGCTTTAACCAGTTGGCTCACCAACATTTGGACTAAAGATTCATCAAATTAATGCCATTCGTCGTCAATAGGTTTTCGAGCTATTAAATTCTTTTTTGTTTTCCTCACACCCATACCGCAAAAATTTCCTTCCCCTGATGTTGGATATCCTGATTTGCCCAAGTTTTTTCTTGTCGGTCATCAAAAATAATTAGAAATCCTTTCTCTAAGCCATGAATGGTTAAGTAATCCGCCAACTGGTTCAAGCCTTTTTCGTGGTACTCTCCACCATACCAAAGTTTAAGCTCAATGATGTAACGATGCTGCAAATAAGTGATAACTACATCTAACCGTTTTTCTAAAGAGGCTTGAACTTCCCTGAAAGCGTAGCCATACCCATTGAGAATTGGATTGAGGAAGGCTAGAAAGATTACCCTGCCTTGACGTTCATAAAATGATTTATCTTGTTTGCTATATTCTTCTTTCATGAACTGCTGAAATTTTAGCAACACCGCTTTCATGTCCAAACCTTTTTCTTCTGTCACAAAATGCCCCCCATAGTTAAAATATTGCCTGATATTGGTTAGCATTCGAGAAGCCATATAATCATATACCAGTTGCTCATAGAGGCGGTTGTGCATCTTAAGTTGTCCGTTTTGTTTAAAAATCCCATAAAGCACCCCTTGATAAATGACAGGATTATACTGATTAAAAGGAATGGTCTCTCCCTCCATGATAATCCTTTTTACTAAATCATACAAATCAGCATGATTTTCCAAATTTTTAATCAAGCTATCGAAGTTGGTATTATTTTCTTTGAGGAGCATTCTGACAGACGTTTCCACATCGTTTAAACTCCACTGGGTGGGGTTGTCTTTTTCAGGCAGTATTTTTTCTGCGATGTTTTTGCATAGTTTGCTTACTAGAAAGGGATACCCTGAAGTATGGTAATACAACCGCTCCGCTATTTGCGGTACATCCATTTTGACATTTTCTGCAAGGCAATAAGATTGCAGCATGGGGATAATTTCTTGAGGATGAAACGACATATCCACCTCAAATTCCACTGCAATATTCCATGGGCTGTTGTAATGTGCTTCTTGAGGATTGCGCAATTTGTATTTGAAGGATTTGATGTCATGCACTCCTGCCAACACAATGCTGTGAAAGGTGTAATTCTGCCGAGATACCCTATCCAGATATTTATTTCGCAACATCCCTAAAAATTTGAGGAATGGTAGATAGTTAGCACTTGCATCCACCTCGTCTATGAGGAGCACCAATTTTTTTGTTTCCTGATACACCAACTCGGTGATGGTGTCCGACAGGCTATCCATATCCTCTATACTTAATAGTCGGTTTTTTAAAAAATCAGATAAGTGAGGTGCGTGATACTGGGTAGCTTTAATCAATTGTCTCACAAACATTTGAGCAAAAGATTCGTCAGACTGATGCCATTTGTCGTCAATACCTTGAAAATTAAGTGCAATAGGTAAAAACTCAGTGGAATTAAGCAAAACATGATTGATTGCATGAAGTATGGTTGTTTTACCATACTGTCTAGGGCGATTGATGGTAAAGTATTTTCCACCCTCTATCAGTGTCATTACTTTTTCAAGCTTGGCACTGTTATCCATCATGTAGTGTAAGGCTGGATAGCAAGTTCCCGCGATGTTAAATTCTTTTTTCATTTAACATTTTTTCTTCACGAACAAAGATACACAATTTATCGCAAGTTAAGGTCAGCTACTTTACTTTGCTTGAAGCACTTTATCCTCTACTATCACATACACTTTATCCTGCGCTCTAGGAGAAAGTGTCGCCAAACCTGTGAAAGTTCCAAAAGCTGGTAGTATAGCTTGATGCTGTCCAAAATAGAAGCAAGGTAACTTCAACTTTTGATGTCCTAAGCCTTCTAGCACAACACAAGGATGAATATGTCCAGATAAATTATAATATGTTTGATGTTCGTTTTTGAGAGGTTCATGTGTTAATAAGAAGGGAGGGAGTAAATATTCACTTATTACTGATATTTTGCTGTGTTGATATAGCGTAGCATCCAGTATATCATGATTGCCTTGCACTAAGGTAAATGTAATGTGTGAGAAAGTGCTTAATAAGCTATTAAAATCTTCCCACGCTGTGTTGTAGTTACTATGGAATAAGTCACCTAAAAATACCACTTTTTGGGGCTGGTAGAGTAAGAATAACCCAATAAGTTTATCCCAATTTTCTTGGGCTGCCACTTGTGGAACAGCAAATCCTTTTTTTCTAAAATGCTCTATTTTCCCTAGATGTAGATCCGCTATCAAGAGGGTTTGCAATTCGTTCCAATAAATAGCCTTATAAGGATGCAAACTAAGTGTTTGCTCCTTAAAAACCATCTGAATACATCCATGCAGTTTAGTCATGTAGTTAGGATGTATTCGGAAATAAGGTTGAATAAAATCAATTGACCTACTGTGGTTTAGGTGGTAAGTCAAAAGCAATAGCATCATGTTCAAAGTGACCTCGATGAGAACCGTCACAAAACGGTTTGTTTTTAGAAAGTCCACATCTGCACACAGATACTAGCGTTCTGCCACCTAGACCGTACACATTCCCATCTTTGTCTATGATTTCGAAGTCACCTTCTATTTTTAAAGAACCATTGTTGTTTACCGTAATCTTTGTAGCTGCCATGTGTTTAAGTTTATAAGCCAGATAATATAATGTCAAAAAACGGTAACAATAGCAGGATTAGAAGTGTTCAATGTTTTGAGGTGAGAAAAGAAATAGATTTAGAATTATCCAAACAAGTCCTTAACAACCAGTAGAATAAGCTACACTTTAATTTTTATAACCAAGTGATAAAGTAAATTAAACAAGTGAAGAAAACTATTTTCCTAGTAGAATGTATTAAACGAGTGCATAGAATTACAAATTAGAAACGTACTTCCATTTACAGGCTCACAGAATCTAGTGCTTCACAAATTTCATTCAATGATACGCTTCGTAGAAAAACACCAAGTTTAATATCTAAAATTGCTTCTTTTGAGGCTTTCCAAAATATTTCTACCGAGGTACTACAATGGGTGATTGACAAATCAGATTATGTGCTGTACAAAAAAGGAGAAAATCTCTTTTTCCCCACTAAGCAGGTACAGAATATGCAAATCATTGTAGATGGTAGCTATGTAGTCTATTTTGAACGCGACGGACGACGAAGAGAAGCCGGCGTTTGGGGTAAAGGCTACATTACAGGTGTTTTGCCTTTTTCAAGGATGAAAGAATCATCTGCCTTCGCCAAAGTATTGGAAGATTGTTACGTACTAGAATTTGATAAAATTCACTTTTCGGAAATGGTACAAGTCAGTTACGAACTAGTACAGAATCTGGTTAGCATCATGTCTTCACGTATTCGAGAGTTTTCGCAATTGCGCTTTCAAGACAAAAGTTGATGGCTTTAGGCAAACTTTCAGCGGGATTGGCACATGAACTTAATAATCCCGCTTCCGCCATGGTAAGGAGTGCTGAAGAACTTTACCGAAAAATACACCAAACACCTGAGCGATTCAAGTCTATTATAACCATGGATATTACGCCCGAACAAACGGATAAAATCAACCATATTATTTATCATAAAATAGAAGAAAATAAAACAAGTAAAGCACAAAAACTTAACTTACTGGAGCATGAGGAAAAGCTAGATGAATTGCTGGACTGGTTAGAAGATCACGACATACCTAACGGAGATGACATTGCGGAGGTATTAACTGATTTTGATTTCAGCACCGATGATATGGAAAATATTGCTTCCACCATTTCTGACGAAGCACTCGAGCCTATCACATGGTGGTTGGAAAGTACCTTGAGTTTAGAGCGATTGGTGAAAGAAATTCAAGAATCTGCAGATCGAATCGCTAAATTAGTAGGCTCTGTAAAAAATTATTCGCACATGGATAGAAGCAATACCAAAGAGCCAACTGATGTGCGGCAAGGCATTTATGACACCTTAACTATTTTGAAACATAAAATCAAAAAAAAGCAAATCCAACTTGTCAAAAATTTTCCAGAAGTGCTACCCAAAATTAGTGCTTATGGCGGCGAGTTGAATCAAGTTTGGACGAACACTATTGATAATGCCATTGATGCCATGGAACAATTTGGAGTTCTTCAAATTGATGCTTATCAGGAAAGAGATTATTTGTGTGTAGATATTATAGATAATGGGACAGGCATTACTCCTGAAAATTTGACTCGAATATTTGACCCATTTTTTACCACTAAACCAATGGGTGAAGGAACGGGCATGGGACTTGAAATTGTGAAACGGATTGTAGATCGCCATGAAGGGGAAATATCTGTGGAGAGTCGTCCTGGAAAAACAACCTTCAGTTTTTGTTTTCCAGCCCTAGCAGAGATAGTTTAAAGGTATAATAATTTGAAAATCAACATATCGAACCCAAAACCATATTACAAATTGAAACCTAAAATAGCAAGATTTTACAAATGGCAACTGATAAAAAACCTATTATACTTTCGCTTGACGATGACCCCCAAGTATTAAAATCGCTACGCCGCGATTTACGAAATGTCTTTAAAGATATTTACCGCGTCATCAGTACAGAATCCGCTAATGATGCGTTGGATTCGTTAGTAGAATTAAAAAAAAAGGGTGAAACAGTAGCATTATTTTTATCCGACCAAAGGATGCCAGAAATGCTAGGTGTTAATTTTTTGGAACGGGCAAAAAAAATATTTCCAGAAGCAAAACGGGTATTACTTACCGCTTATTCAGACACCGATGCTGCAATCAAAGCCATCAACGATGTACAGTTGGATTATTACTTGACCAAACCATGGGATCCTCCAGAAGAAAAACTTTTTCCTGTCCTTAATGATTTGCTCTTTGACTGGCAATCTGCTTACACCCCTGATTTTCAAGGAATAAAAGTGATAGGCTATCAATATGCTCCCAAATCGCACGTAATCAAAGATTTTTTAGCTGGAAATCTACGACCTTACCTTTGGATGGACGTAGAAAATAACGAACAGGCAAAAGACCTCCTTCAATTACACCAAATAGAATGGAAAGACTTGCCAGTCGTGTTTTTTGAAGATGGCTCCTTTTTGACTAATCCTACTATTCAGGCAGTAGCTGGCAGAGTTGGATTAAACCCACAAGCCAAATCAGACATGTACGATGTGGTTATTATTGGAGCGGGTCCAGCAGGATTAGCGGCCTCAGTCTATGGTGGTTCGGAAGGTTTAAAAACCTTACTCATCGAAAAACATGCACCCGGTGGTCAAGCTGGTACTAGCTCTAGGATTGAAAACTATTTAGGGTTTCCAAGTGGCTTGAGTGGTGCAGAGTTGACACGAAGAGCCTTGACCCAAGCTAGTCGTTTTGGGGTAGAATTTTTATCACCTCAAGAAGTGGTCAGTATTGAACTAGAGGGAAACTACAAAAGAATTAATCTAGGCGACGGCGCAGTGGTCAATACCAAAAGCATCATTATCTCCACAGGTGTTGATTATAGAAAGCTACAAGCCGAAGATGTAGATAATTTTACAGGAGCTGGTGTTTACTATGGTGCAGCAACTACAGAAGCCGCTTCTTGTAAGGATAAGTTGATTTACGTAGTGGGTGGAGGGAACTCTGCTGGACAAGGTGCAGTATATCTTTCGCAATTTGCCGAAAAAGTAACTATTCTAATACGTAAACCCGACCTCACTTCCAGTATGTCTTCCTATTTGATTGACCAAATTGCTGCTATTGAAAATATTGAGGTGAAAGGCTATCACGAAGTTATAAAGGTAACAGGGGACGGGCATTTACAGGCATTGGTTTTAGAGCATATAATTGATCATTCTACGTATGCTGTTCCTGCGGATGGACTGTTTATTTTTATTGGAGCTAAACCAGTTACGAAATGGCTTGGAAACAGCATTATATGCGATGATAAAGGGTTTATTGAGACAGGTACTAATTTATTAACTTACCAAAATTTCAAAACCATTTGGAAACATCATAGGTCGCCATTTCTTTTAGAGACTTGTATTCCCGGTATTTTTGCAGCAGGAGATGTTCGAGCAGGTGCTATGAATCGAGTTGCTTCTGCGGTTGGAGAAGGCGCAACTGCTATTAAGTTTGTTCACGAATACCTCGCAGAAATATAATTGACATCGCGCAATTTGCTTTTTGTGGTTAGTCCAAATACTTGTATTTGGGACAAAATGAATTTATACGCTTGCTATGCAGGCATGAGAAAATCTTTTAAAAAAACCAAACAGCGAATTGTATAACACAAAATATCATTATCTTGAATTTAATAAATTCATTTTCAATTACTTATCATTTAATATGCTAGTTGTACAACATTTGACCAAAACTTACACATCGGGGAATAAATCATTGACCGTGCTGGACGATGTAAGTTTTGAAATAAAGGCAGGGGAAACTTTTTCTATTGTGGGTCCTTCTGGAAGTGGGAAAACGACTTTTATTAGGGTTATGCGCAGGGTTAGATAGCGCAACTTCTGGTTCTGTGCTGCTCAATGGTGTTGCTTTAGAAAATATTAACGAAGATCAACGTGCTTCTATTCGAAACCAGTACGTGGGGTTTGTTTTTCAGAATTTTCAATTAATTCCTACCCTCACTGCACTAGAGAATGTGATGGTGCCACTGGAATTGAGGCGCGAGCGAAATGCACAAAAAACTGCCAAAGAATTGCTGCACCGCGTAGGGCTTGGCAATCGCTACGACCATTATCCATTGCAACTTTCTGGTGGAGAACAACAGCGTGTTTCGCTGGCAAGGGCTTTCTCCAATAGCCCAAAGATATTATTTGCAGATGAGCCTACTGGAAATTTGGACGACGAAACAGGCGCAAAAGTTGAGGAGTTGCTCTTCAACTTGAACCGAGAAGCAGGTACTACATTGGTGCTAGTAACGCACGACTTAGATTTGGCAGCAAAAACTAGCCGCATGATTCGCTTGAAAGGTGGACAGTTGGTCGCGGAAACTGATTATACCAGTTAACACGATTCAACATCAGCAGTTATGAAAATAGCGAACTTACGCTACATGTATCACTAAGCCTTTCAAATAAGCACTTTCTGGGTGAAACAGATTGATAGGATGGTCGGGAGGTTGTGAAAGATAGTGCATGACACGAATTTTTCGACCTACTTCTAAAGCGGCAGCGGTGACGGTATCTTCAAAAAGTTGCCTATCCACCACTTGTGAGCAAGAAAAAGTAAATAATAGCCCGTTAGGTGCAACTTTTTCTAAAGCTAACATATTCAGTCGTTTATACCCCTGTACCGCATTGTGTCGCTTTTTTATATTTTTGCAAAAGCAGGGGGATCAATAACTACAATGTCATAACAGATGCTGTTTTAGGAAGTGAAGCGCATCATCTACAAAAGATTCAATGGCGTTCGCTACCTCCATTTAACTGCACATTGCGTGCTGTCCATCAATTGCTTTTTTAGAGACATCTATGGAATGAACAAGTGTAGCTCCTGCTTTCAGGGCATACACAGAAAATCCACCAGAATAGCAAAACGCATTCAGGACAGTTTTGCCCTGTGCGTAACGAGCCAAAAGTTGACGATTTTCGCGCTGATCAATAAAAACCGGTTTTTTGTCCTGCTTCCCAGTCAATCCAAAAAGCATGACTGTACTCTAAAACAGCTTGAGATTCAGCTTTCTGGAAAATATATTGATTTTGTGTTTGGGTAGCATACTCTTCTGGCAACGTTTCGCTACTTTTATCGTAAATGGCTACTAATTGTGTACCCAAAGTTGCAATCAGGGCATTTTGTATCCACACTAAATCGCGGTGCATTCCAATAGAATGGCATTGTACCACTGCCACATTATTGTAAATATCTACAATTAAACCTGGCAATCCATCGCCCTCTGCATGAACTAAACGATAGCAACTAGTAGTATCTGCCTGAACCAGTCTAAGTTGTTTTCTGTATTGATAGGCTTGCTGCAATTTGCTGTTCCAGAACGCTGCTTTGTCGTTCACTTGCTCAAAAGCCAAGATACGAACAGCAATGCTGCTATCCTGAAAATGTCCTGTTGCTATTAAAATACCTTGTGGATTGAACACTTCCACCCAGTCTCCATCTTGTAAATCGTGTGGTTTTTGCTGAATAGCTCCAGAAAATATCCATGGATGAAATCGGCGCACAAACTCATCCTTTTTGTTTTTTAGTATAATTTGCTTCATCAAGACAGTTGTGTATAATTATTGATTCAATGTAGGTCGTTAAAGGACGTTTTAAGGGTTACAAGAACTGGCAATTACTAAATAAAATCATAAAGCACCAATCTATTGCTCTATTTTTTTTCATTTTTCTTATCAAACCATCCCACAAGAATAATATTTCCTATATTCGCAGCAACAAAACGAACTAAGATGAAGAAATTAATAAGTCTTGTCCTATGGATTTTTTTGGTGGCAAATACATGGGCGCAAACAAAATCCATTCAAAATCACCACCGTTGAGTGAAGCAACTCCTGAAAACGTAGGTATTTCGACTGAACGCCTTGCTAGAATTGACGCAATGTGTCAACAAGCAGTGACAGAAGGTAATTTGCCAGGCATGGTCGCCTTGGTGGCTAGAAAAGGTAGAATTGTGCTGCACAAGGCTTATGGTATGGCAGATAACGACGCGAATAAGGCGTTGAGCAAAGACGCTATCTTTCGTATTGCTTCCCAAACAAAAGCGATTACTGCCACAGCTGTAATGATGCTTTGGGAAGAAGGAAAATTCCAGTTAGACGATCCTATTTCTAAATATATTCCCGAGTTTGCATCGCCTAAAGTTCTAAAAACTTTTTCGCTATCAAGATACTAGTTATACCGCAGAACCAGCGCAGCGAGAAATCACAATTCGTCATTTACTTACCCACACATCGGGTATCGGCTATGGCGTAATTGACGGAGACGAACGATTCAAAATGATGTATCAAAAGGCTGGCATTATTGACCTTTACACCACGCAAGCCATCCGAATTGAGGATAATATAAAAAAATTGGCGCAACTACCGCTTCATCATCAACCTGGTGAAAAATATACTTACAGCGAGGGATTAGACGTATTGGGCTACTTGATAGAAGTTTTATCTGGCATGACTTTCGAGCAGTTTCTGAGAAAACACCTTTTTAATCCTTTGGGCATGAACGATACTTATTTTTATTTGCCTTCCGAAAAAGCAAGTCGCTTGGTGGCAGTACAACATCAGCAAAATGGACGCTGGACACGTTATCCTATTACCTACTACGACCCTGAATACCCCATAAAAGGTGCTAAACAATTCTTTTCAGGCGGCGCAGGATTGGTAAGTACAGCTAAGGACTATGCTACTTTTTTACAAATGTACTTGAACGGTGGCGAACTGAATGGTGTGCGTATTTTAAGCCGTACCACGGTTCAGTCCATACTTTCTAATCAAAGTGGGCAGCTTTTTGGCGGTGATGATAAAGACTATGGTTTAGCGTTTGGGATTTTGACTTCAGCAGGTCAAAACAAAGGTGGTCAGGGAAGTGTTGGTACATTCGATTGGGGTGGCTACTTCAATACTCAATATTTTGCGGACCCTCAAGAAGGTATTATTGGGATTTTGATGAAGCAAACTCGCGGTCCTGTAACAGACGAGACTGGCTGGAAATTCAGGTTACTTGTAGGGCAAAGTATTGATGATTAACGAATAAAATTATATCAATTTCAGAAATATTTGATTTATTTTAATGCAGTGCTTTTCGCTAGACAAAAATAACTGTCCATGCAGTCGAATGCTCTTTTGTGAATGCTATATTGCGAAATAGTCAAAGCACCAATCATTTTTTATGCTTGTTACCGTATTGTGGTTAGTTATTTTTTTGAGTCTTTCGGCTTTGTTTTCTGGCGTAGAAATTGCATTTATTTCCGCCAGTAAGCTACAAGTGGAACTACGCAAAAATAAGGGCGGACGGAAAGGGAAAATATTAGCGCGTTTCTTCCAGAAGCCTGCTGACTTCTTAGCTACCATGCTAGTTGGCAATAATATTGTGCTAGTTTTTTTCTCTTTATTGGCGACTAGGTTTTTAGAGCAGTATCTACCTGTGCGGGAAGGCGCGATACAGTTTTTTATTTACACCCTCCTTAGCACTATTGTCGTATTGATTTTTGGAGAGTTTTTGCCAAAAACTTTATTTCGTTTGTACCCCGACCGAATGTTGTTCTCCTTAACTTATTCTATTCAATTTTTGCGCTTTATCCTCTTTTTACCGTCTTGGGTAATGATTAAACTTTCCAACTTGTTGATTCGGTTTTTTGCCAAAAATCCAGACGAAGAAGTAGAAAAAGTGTTCACACGCCTAGATTTAGAAAATTTTATTAGAAACTCTACTACCGAAGAAACTGGCGATATTGACAAAGAACTCTTTGAAAAAGCCCTTCACCTGCGAGATATTCGCCTGAAAGAATGTATGGTACCAAGATCGGAGATTGAATATGTGGACGTGAGTGAGGAGATTAAAGATTTGGAAGAACTTATCAAACGCACCAAACTCTCTCGTATTCTGGTGACTCAAAACAATGATATTGACGATATGTTAGGCTACGTTCACCATCAACAATTGTTACAGATACCAAAGCCAAACACTATCGCTGACTTGGTGTTGAGTATTGATATTGTACCAGTGACCATGAAAGCACAAGAATTAATGAACCAATTCATCCGCACTAGAACTAATATTGCTTGCGTAGTAGATGAGTTTGGAGCTATTGCTGGTATTGTCGCTTTGGAGGATATTCTCGAAGAATTGTTTGGTGAAATTGACGATGAGTACGATAAAGAAGATGAACGCATTGAAGAACAAATTAGCGATTACGAGTACCTGTTCTCTGGTCGCTTAGAAATTGATTACTTGAATAATAAATACGATAAACTCAACCTACCCACTGGCGATTACCACACGCTTTCTGGCTACATTGTAATGACTAAAGAAACCATTCCCGAACAAGGCGAAGACCTTACCTTGAATAACTATCGCTTCATCCTAGAAACCGTCAGCAACACAAAAATAGAAACCATCCGAATTATTTTACCACATGAGGAAGGTGCGAAGGTGGAGTAAGGTGTTGTTGCACCCTTGTGATGTTCAATAGTAAAAAACAAGATATGGAATTATAGTTTGCGTAAAAAATCCATAAAGGCTGTAAAATCTCAATTTGATAAGTCATATCACACCATTCGCTTTTGGCATAAATGAAGTTATTTTCAGCATTCTAAATTTGGGATTTCCATCTATGCAACTATCAAAAAGCCTTCTTAACAGCCAAACACAAACAGCGTAACATCAATTTAATAACCATCTCTGGGTTATACCATAACAACAGTATAAAGCTAAGCCAGCATCACTTGGTCGTTTCGTATGATACCCAAGACTTTACCTTTAAATTCTTTTCCTATGAATGGGGAATTTTTGGATTTAGATCGAATAGCTTGGCGTTCAAACATCCATACTTTTGTGGGGTCAAAAAGGGTTAAGTTGGCACTTTCACCTACCGCAATTTTTGGAATAGCTATGTCTAGTAAGGTTCTGGACTTTTGGGTTAAACAGGTTATCAAATCTGAAAGTGAATAGTGTGCTCCCAAAGCAGTGTGAGCTACCGCAAAGGCGGTTTCCAAACCAACGGCTCCCGTTTTGGCATAAGGGAATTCTAGCATTTTCGCTTCTAACTCTAAGGGAACATGGTTGGAAGTGATGGTGTCAATAGTGCCATCCTTCAACCCTTCGATTAGGGCATAAATATCGCTCCATTCGCGCAAAGGAGGCTGTACTTTGCATTGAACCTGAAAGCCGTCCAGGGCTTCGTCTGTTAAGGCTAAATTCATAGCTGATACGGCTGCTGATACGCGCAGTCCCTTTTGTTTAGCTTGACGGATCATAGCCACAGAGTTGGCTGTAGATATGTTTTGAACATGAAGTCTTGACTGCGTGTAGGCTAAAAGTTCTAAATCGCGGTACAACATGAGTTCCTCTGCTAATCTAGGAATCCCAGGAAGCCCAAGTGTGGTACTCATAGTACCTTCGTGCATTTGACCATCTGCTGCAATCATCTGATCGTGCGGATGGTTTACGATGATGCCATCAAAAGATTTGACGTATTCTAAAGCGCGAAGCATTACGCCAGCGTGCTGAATGGACTGTTTACCATCTGAAAACGCCACTGCTCCAAATTGGTACATATCATACATTTCAGAAATATCTTTGCCATCTGTATTCCACGTAACTGCACCGATAGGGAATAGCTCCACAAGATTATGCTTGGCAAAATTTCTAAAAAAAAGAATGTCTGTGCGAGAATGTACCACAGGCTGGGTGTTTGGAAAGACAGCAATTGCCGTAAACCCACCAGTGGCAGCAGCCTGAGTGACACTTTGTAAGTCTTCGCGTTGCTCCAATCCTGGCTCTCCAGTTTGTACACCAATATCCAGCCAGCCAATAGAAACGTGTAAATTGGGGAAAGTTAATATTAGCGCATCTTCGGAAGGTATATTGGGGGCAATGACCACAATCTTTCCATCATGGATGAGTAGGTCTAGGACTTGCTGGTGCAATGTGCTCGTTGGGTCAATAACAGTAGCTTGCTTGATTAGGTATTTCATGCGACTACAAAAATTTTGCCAAAAGTAATAGAAAACTTAATTTTTGGACAAAGTTCTTTGCAGCTTCGTGAATAGTATTTTTGGTGACGAGTAACTTTGTTATTAAATAAAGTAAAAAAAGACTGGTTATCAGGCTATTAAATTTAGGAGTAAATTTTATCTATCATACCTAAATATAAGAGATTGGGAAAAATTAAATCCTTACACGCCTTAATCCGAAGAATAGACAACTAATACACCTTACTCACTTCGTATTTGGCTTTAAGTGTTTGGGAAGTCAAATGCCTAATTTACTCTCCAAAATACTGATGGGTAGGCAAATCTTTTCTATGTTCATTTTCACAAGTGCCTTCGTCGCATTTTCCGTAGAGGTTGAGGGAATGATAAGTAACCGTAAACTTCAATAAATCGCCCATCATATCTTTGATTTCTTGAATTCTTGGGTCGCAAAACTCTAGCACTTTTCCACAATCCACACAAATCAAATGATCGTGCTGTTTGTAACCAAAGGATTTTTCGTATTGGGCTAGATTTTTTCCAAACTGATGTTTTTTGACTAAATCGCAGGCAACCAATAATTCCAGCGTATTATAGACCGTGGCTCTACTCACGCGGTAGTTTTGGTTTTTCATGTGTATGTAAAGTGCTTCAGCATCAAAATGGTCGCTTCGGCGATAAATTTCCTCTAAAATGGCAAAGCGTTCAGGTGTTTTGCGTAAGTTATTTTCTTCGAGGTGGATAGAAAAAGTCTTTTTACCTCTTTATTGTATCCTCTGATGCTTTTGCATATCAAAACCAGTGTGATTAAAAATTTGAATTATTTAATGACTCTATGTTGGTCTTTGGCGGTTTATTATTTGTTGATGAGGGATTTAGTGATTGTTCCTACCATCAAATGTTTCCGTAATAAGTGTTTCAAACTATCTTGAATTTAAAAATACTTACTTTATTCTATCAACAGTTGAAACGTTTTCAAGGTTTTGGATACCATCTATCGCTATTCGGAGTTGATCTTTATTTTTAACCAATAAACTCAATACGGCTGTAAAAAAACCTGCTTCTCCGCTAATGTTCAGCGCACGAATATTTAGATTGAGGTAGGAAGAAATGTGCCTTGTCAAGTTTTCTATTACTCCTGGACCAGAATCAATACCTGTGATTTTTAAATCTGCCACAAAAGTAATGTCGGAAGTGGTTGCCCATTCTGCTTTTAGCACGCGGTGCGCATAGTTCGCCATCATGTATTCAGCATTAGGACAGGAAGTTCTATGAATGCGCATCCCCGAATTAATGGTCAAGTAAGCGAATACTTCGTCGCCCTGCACTGGATAGCAGCAAGTTGCTAATTGAAAAGGATATTGTTCAGCAGGCTCTCCGTTGATAAAAAGCCCTACTTTACTGGACTGTTGCAGTAATCGCGCTCTTGGTTGTGCATCTATCGGTGGCTTTTCTGTATCTGTAACGGTTTCGGTCTTTATGAGGCATAATTTCCCATTTTCTACCATGCAGGGCTTGAATAAAAAGGGAATTGTTTTTTCTTCAATCGCTATGTCGTAAAAAAGGTCAATAGGCGACTTGTATTTGTAAAGCTGAGTCAAAAACTCAACACTTTGATCAAAATCTACTTTCAAATTTTTGAGCTTCCGCACTAAGGCTTCCATACCTAGTTCTCCTACTTTCCGCTTTTCCTCTCTAATGGCACTGCGAATAATAGACTTGGCTTTGCTAGTAGTTACCATTTTGAGCCAATCCAGCTTAGGCTTTTGTTTTTCGCTGGTAAGTATCTGCACCCAGTCACCATTATTTAGTTTTTCGTTCATGGGTACGAGATTTCCATTTACTTTTACTCCCGCGCAGCGCGTACCCAAATCAGTATGTATCCAAAAAGCGAAATCCAAAGCTGTAGCGCCAGCAGGTAATGTTCTCATTTCTCCTTTCGGCGTAAATACGTACACCTCGTCCTTGAATAGATTGCTCTTGAAGTCCTGCAAAACTCTAGTGCATCAGAGTTCGCATCCTCTAGCAACTCTCTAATACTATCTAGCCAAATGTTATATACATCGGGTTGATTATTACTATTTTTGTATTTCCAATGTGCTGCAAAACCACGTTCAGCAATTTCATTCATGCGTTCAGTTCTAATTTGCACCTCCACAAAACGCCCGTCAGGTCCCACTACCGTAGTATGAAGCGATTGATAGCCGTTGAGTTTGGGATTATGAACCCAATCTTTTAGTCGCTCAGGAATGGGCTTGTATAAATCGCCAACAATTGAATAAATCCACCAACAAATACGAGTTTCCAAATGCTGAGGTACATCCGCTACGATTCTGATGGCAAAAAGGTCATAAATTTGCTCGAAAGCGACATTTTTTTTTGCGCATCTTGTTCCATATTGAATAAATGGACTTCGGGCGACCCAATATTCGATATTCGATCTTTAAATCGTCTAAATGATAGCGTAAAGGCGCGATAAACTGCTCAATATATTGCTGTCGAGTTTTTTTAGTTTCGTTTAGCTTTTGGGCAATACTTTGATAGGCTTCTGGTTCCGTAATTTTTAAACACAAGTCTTCTAGCTCTGTTTTTATCTCATACAAGCCTAAGCGGTGCGCTAGAGGAGCATAGATAAAACTCGTTTCAGAAGCAATTTTTAGTTGCTTATGCCGTGGCATGGCTCCAATAGTACGCATGTTATGCAATCTATCTGCCATTTTGATAAGTACCACGCGCACGTCATCCACCAATGTTTTAAGCACTTTTTGTAAGTTAGCAGCTTGTTGACTGACTTCTAACTTATTGCTGTCTAGTTTGGTCAAGCCATCCACAATAATGGCAACACGCTCTCCAAATTCTTTTCTAATATCTTCTAGTTTTACGGTCGTATCTTCTACCACGTCGTGTAGCAAAGCACATACTACTGCTGTTGGACCCAAGCCAATTTCCTCTACGCATATCCTAGCCACTTCAATAGGATGCAAAATAAAAGGTTCGCCCGTGTTTCTTCTCTGTTCAAGATGCGCAGAAACCGCCATTTCAAAAGCTCGACGAATACTGCTGAGGTCATCTTCCTCCATATCTTGCTTCATACTCTGCAATAGTCGTCTATAACTGCGTTGTATCAACAAGCGGTCTTCTTCCTCGTATAGCACTGGAGTCACTTCCGTATATTCATGTTTTGCTGCTCTTGTCATGTTGCTGTGGCATTTTCTGTGTCTGAAAAATATTAAACTTCTTTTGAAAACTTAGTATTGAATACTTCTTTTTGCGCCATCAATTGTTCATCAAAAATTAGCAAACAG
>JAAUTG010000281.1 GCA_012031785.1 Saprospiraceae bacterium
TTTCATATTGGAGAAAAACAAACTCGGTCGGAGGGCGAGCTGGAGAGAAGTCTGCTACTGGCATCACAGAACAACTTGTGGAGTTGGGCTTTGAGGCTGGACGTATGAAGACTGGTACGCCGCCGCGTGTGGACGGTCGCACTTTGCACTGGGAAAGAATGGAAGTGCAGCCAGGCGACGAGCATCCGAGTAAATTCTCTTTCACGGACACTCCAAAACTTGAAAAACAACTACCTTGTCACGTCACTTACACTAGTACCGAAGTGCATGAAATGCTGAAAACAGGTTTCGATAGGTCGCCAATGTTCAATGGACGTATTAGAGGACGTGGACCACGCTATTGCCCATCTATTGAAGATAAAATAGACCGCTTTGCAGAGCGAGACCGCCACCAATTGTTCGTAGAACCAGAAGGATGGAATACCTGCGAGATATATGTAAATGGATTTTCTTCCTCTTTACCAGAAGACGTGCAGTACAAAGCACTTCGACTAGTGCCAGGATTTGAGGACATGAAAATGTTTCGTCCAGGATATGCTATTGAGTATGACTTTTTTCCACCCACACAATTGAAACCTTCATTAGAAACACATTTAGTTGCTCGCCTCTTTTTTGCAGGACAAATCAACGGTACTACAGGATACGAGGAAGCCGCATCGCAGGGATTAATAGCTGGAATGAATGCGCACTTAGCAATTCAGGAGGAAGAACCTTTAATTTTGGGACGTTCAGAAGGATATATTGGCGTATTGATTGATGATTTAGTTAACAAAGGTACTAAGGAACCTTACCGTATGTTTACTTCAAGAGCAGAATATCGAATCTTGCTACGACAAGACAACGCTGATTTGCGCTTGACACCTATTGCTCACCAGTTAGGTGTGCGTGGGGCGGAGGAAAGAATGGAGCGAGTACATCAAAAACAAGCGGCTGCGAAAGCTATTCAACGATTTTTTGAAGATACTAGCGTAAATCCAGAGCATATCAATAATTTCTTAGCGCAAAAAGATTCTGCGGTCATTCGCCAGAAGGTTAAGTTAGCAGCCATTTTACTGCGACCACATATCGGGATAACTGATTTGAGAAACACCCTGCCTTACGTCAATGAGTTTTTAGCTCGTTTTGATAAAGAATTTGTGGAATTGGCAGAAATAAATATGAAATACGAGGGATACATCAAAAAAGAAGAAGAAATGGTGGAAAAAATGAGTCGTTTGGAGGCAGTGCATCTTCACGAAAATTTTGACTATCGCTCAGTAATATCCTTGTCTTCGGAGGCAAAAGAAAAATTGTCGCAGCAAAAGCCAAGAACTATTGGTCAAGCCAGTAGAATTAGTGGTGTTTCACCTTCTGATATTTCTGTATTGTTAGTTCATGTGGGTAGATAATTACTGACTGATGTTACGCAATTCGCTTTTTGCTCATCTCAATGGCTAGGTATTTGGGCAAATACTGAAACGCAAGTTGTGTAACATCACCTTAACAGAACGCCTGTTTTTGCATCAAAAATCGCTCACTTTCAAACATAACTTCGTTACCTACTTGACTTACAACATTTTCCTATTAGATTTGCATGAGTTTAGGAAATTAGCATTTCAAGGAATACTTGACTGCGTATTTGCAAAGGAAAATCATTTTTTGTTTCATTAAGAAGATTTGGTATAATCATTCTTTGACAACTAAAAATTTGGTTTAAACTTAGCGTACATCTTAACAAAATACTTATGAACCGCATATTAGTTATTGGAGCTGGCCGGTCTTCATCCGCTCTGATTAGATACCTACTAGATCATTCAGTAGAGCGGAAGTGGAACATCACGGTTGCAGACGCAAATGTAGAATTAGCTACACAAAAGATTAACAACCATCCTAATGGCATTGCTAAGTGGTTGGATGTAGCAAAAGTGAATGACCGACGCGAGTTAATCACGAGAGCAGATATAGTCATCTCTTTGCTACCAGCGCACTTACACTTGGAAGTTGCCCACGATTGCATCAAGCTGAAAAAACATCTTATTACAGCCTCCTATGTTTCAAAAGAAATGTATCGCTTGGGAGATGAGGCTAGAGACAGGGAATTAATGTTCATGGGGGAAATGGGGTTAGACCCTGGTATTGACCACATGTCTGCTATGCAGGTGATCAGTGAACTCAAAGCAAAAGGCGCGACCATTAGTGCTTTCCGTTCTTACACTGGTGGTTTGATTGCGCCCGAAAGCGACAACAACCCTTGGCACTATAAATTTACTTGGAATCCTAGAAACGTAGTTTTAGCTGGTCAGGGTACTGCACAGTATCTTGAAAATAGCAAACTTCGCTACATTCCTTACACGCGCCTCTTCAAAGAACACCGATTGATTGAAGTGCCTAAGATGGGTAAATACGAAGTATATGCCAACCGAGATTCTCTGCTTTACAAGGACGTATATGGTTTGACAGGCATTCCAAATATTTTGCGAGGTACTATTCGACATGTCGTTTTGCGACGCTTGGGACGCGCTTATTCAAATTGGTTTGACAGATGGCGATTTTCCTATTTTACATGCAGGAGAAATTACCTACCACGAGCTAATGGATGCTTACACTGGCAATCAAGAAGGTACTTCTGTGAGAGACCGAATTGCTAGTTTGTTGCAGCAAGCCCCAGATTCGGACATCATGGAGAAGTTGGAGTGGTTAGGACTTTTTAGAAAGAAAAAAATAAAGCTGCCTAATGCTACGCCAGCCTTGATTTTGGAACATTTGCTGCTCGAAAAATGGGAACTTGATCCATCGGATAAGGACATGATTATCATGCAACATGAGTTTGAGTACGAATTGAAAAATAAAAAATACTTGCGCAAATCATCTTTGGTGATGAAGGGAGATGATGGCATCAATACTGCGATGTCAAAACTAGTTGGATTGCCATTGGGTATCTTTGCTAAACTGTTGATTGACGGTAAAATAGAATCTAAGGGCGTACATATTCCAGTGATGAAGGAAGTGTATGAGCCAGTGTTGGATGAATTAACCAAATACGGCGTAGTGTTCGAAGAAGAAGAAGTTGCTTTGTAACCAACGGAAGCATCGTAGCAAATGACGAGTGTGAGAGAGTTAATTCCATGATAATTTTGTGGCGATTATCCCACAGAAGGTGTCGAAGAACAACAAAACGCTCGTCATTTGCTCCTATTTTTTAGATAGTATGTTTTGACCTCAAAAGCGATAATAACAAGTAAAATAACCAAAAACTCATAGAACCCGCTTGATAGAGTAGGGGAGTGTCCAACGAAAACACAACAAAAAAGAAAACAAAAAAACAAACACCTAATAATTTGGAAGGCAAAGCATTAGCGTGTAAGTGATGAATTAAAAAGACAAGAAAAGAGGTACAGAAAGCCAAAAAACCTGCTAACCCTGAGGCTCCCCAATAGAATAAAAACTGTTGATGCGTATTGGGTGGAAAGTCAGCGTGTTTTTTCAAGTAAATAGTCTTCAATGTATCGTTATAATCACCGACACCTACGCCTAAAATAGGTTGTTGCACCACTATTTCCCACATACTTTGCCAACTTAATATTCGCCTCAAACTCGTAAAATGGGTATAACTAAAGCGGAGATAAGTACCATCGTAAAAAGTTTGTATTTCCCAAATCAATTGGTTGTAGCGCGTTTGAACAGCCGGTAAGTATTGATAAGCCAAGTAAGGGGCAATCAATAGTAGGACAAAGGAAAGCGAAATGAATAATCCACTCCTATGGCGGTTTGGGCTGTAAAGTTGTAAATAGCTCCAAGTCCACCATACTACCCAAACACTCAACGCCAACAGTAATCCAATCTGCGCACCTCTAGCACCTAGTATCAGCATTGTAGTACCCAAAGTTAAAAACACCAAGCCCTGCATCCAAGTAAATGAATACTTGAAAATTAACCAAAGTTGTACTAAGCAAGCAATACCAATCATATAGCCAAAATGTAGGCGATCCAAAAAAGGGCTATAAGCACCAAAAGCATCTTGGATTTCAGGTGCTTGATAAGGCTTTAGGAACGATAATTGCTCCGTGATAACCACAACAAGCGAGGAAGGAATAAAGTAGAAAAAAAGTGTGACCAAACAAGCCACTGCCACTGCATGGACAAAGTATCGAAAATAGGTGGTCAGCCACTGACTAAACAATGCTTGGTCAATCAGTATGATAAAAGGAAAAAGGAGCATTGGATTTTGACGGTACAAATGATCCCAGCCCGACGAAAAATTACTAGAGTATAATAAACTGACCGTCAATATAATGAAAATAATTGCAGGGGTGTAGAACACATATTCTTGATTAGCGTATCGAAATTGGCGAATCTTCCACAACGCACTCAACAATAGCCCAACTACCGCCAGCGAAGCTATTGCTTTGGAAAAGGTAATCCAATCAGCAGTGCCAACATGGAGTAATGGCTAATATTGTTCTTTATGTTGATTATTTTATTCACTAAAGTAGTTGGACAATTAATATTTGATGTTACGCAATTGATGATTTGTTTGTAAGACTGGTTATTTGTCAGGTGGATTCATGACTGATGTTATGTACTTGGCGATTCGTTTTTTTGAAGTTTTTTGTCTTCGTATAGAGTGCCTATCAACTCAAGTTGTCCTAAATAATTATATTTGTGCAAACGGTTAATCGCAAAAATTAAGTTGCATAAAGTAGGTTTGGATACTAACTGATTATTTCAAAGCCTAATAGTGACTATTAATCAATACTTGCCAGCGTTCTCCTTTCCAAATACCTGTGTTTGGTCAAATGGTCAACAGCCAACTGCTATCATTCAGTCACCTCAAATCCTAATAATTTCAAGTCGCTGTAAAAATCTGGATAGGATTTAACCACGACCATTGGTTCATTGATTTGAATAGTGTCTAGCATGGCGAGCGGCGCAAAAGCCATCGCCATTCTATGGTCTTCGTAAGTATCAAAAATGGGTTGGTTCATTATATTCACCTTTCCTTCCAGCGTCATTCCCTTGTGGCCAAATGGTTGAACAATTACATTTACTTTGTCCAACTCTTGTTGAAGCGCGGCGATACGGTCTGTTTCCTTGATGCGTAAGGTCTCCAGTCCTGTAAATTTAGCAGAAATACCCATTGAAGCACACATCACTGCTATGGTTTGAGCCAAATCTGGGCATCTCAAAAAATCATATTCAAAGTGATCTATTGGCATATCTCCAGATTTTTGTAGTCGGATACCGAATGGATTGAAAGTGGTCTCAATACCAAACGCAGTCATCATAGTGGTTAGCACCGCATCTCCTTGAAAACTATTGGCGTACAGCCCATTGAGTTGCAAATCAAGATCATCTGCTAAAACTGCCATTGTGTAAAAATAAGAAGCTGCTGACCAGTCTGCTTCTACCACAAAATCCTGTGCTTGATAATCCTGTGCTGCAACCTTAATTGTATTACCTTCCCAGACGTGCTGCACTCCAAAATACGCCATTTGTCCAAGTGTCATTTCTATGTAAGAACGCGATACGATTTTACCTTCCAGCGTTAGTTCCAATCCGTTTGGCAGAGTGGGGGCAATCATTAAAAGTGCAGAAATATATTGACTGCTCGTTTCAGCAGAAATGATTAATTGATTTTCTTTTCCTAATTCGTTGGGGCTATGGATTTTTAGAGGTGGATAGCCTTCTTGCTCCATGTATTCAATATTCGCGCCAAGTTGTCGAAGTGCTTTTACCAAAACACCAATTGGACGCTGCTTCATGCGCGCTGTACCTGTCAAAATTTGTGTACCTTCCTGCATCGCCAAAAATGCAGTCATGAAGCGATAAGTTGTGCCTGCCGCACCAGCATCGAACACAACATTATCGCCCTGTTTTGCTTGCTCCAACAAAGATTTCAAAGTAACAGTATCCTTAGAGTTAGAAAGCTGGTGAATGGTGAAAGGTGCTTTGCAAAGTGCCTGTATAATGAGTGCGCGATTAGCAATGCTTTTTGAACCATTCAAGGTGATGGTACCGTTGATGTGGAGATTGGATTTAGAGATGGTGTATTGCATGATAAATATTTTACGCAAAAGAAATCATTTTTGCGTAATCTTAGCGCAGTTAAGACCAGACATCAAAAAAAACTTATCGAATTTCATTGCTCAAAAGCGAACTGAATGAGGTTTGCCCCCATTTGAAGGGCTAATTTTCTTACTTCCTCTGGGTCGTTATGCACCTCTTGGTCTTCCCAACCATCTC
>JAAUTG010000282.1 GCA_012031785.1 Saprospiraceae bacterium
TTGTTTAAATATCTGATAACCAAAATTTTATATAAAAAGAGTGATTGCTATTTTAGTTTTATTGAAGGTAATATCAATTTGAAAAGCCATAAAATCATCCTGCCAACAATTATTTGTCAAAAAATTTGCAAAACATTAACAATTCCTAAATTGAAATAACTTCGAGATGAAATCTTCAAAAATGAAATTTCATAAACTCGTCCAATCGTCGTGTACAAGATTTAATTTTGAAATAACCATAACACTTTGCGCCAAACCAAATCCTATTTGCCTTGCCTCTTGACTGGTGTTGATTCTCGCTGTAACTTGCAGTCGTTTTCTAAGGGAAACGTAAATGAATTGGGTTGCGGGATAGAATGCCACTTAAAAATTTTGAGGCGAAAAATATCCGATAGCTCGATTAATTATTTTTAAAAACGACTGTTATGAAAAATGTGTTGAAATTCGTTCTTTTAGTAGTTGCTTTTAGCTGGACTGTTTTAGTTCAAGCAAACAACATTGTTGAGCCGATCATTAAGATTGAGTGTGCAGAAGGAACAAGCGACTTGACACTACATCTTGCAAATCTTTTGAACGAGAGAACTTCTATCGTATTAAAAGATGTAAACGGTACAGCATTTTACACGGAAACGGTGAATAATAAAGCGTCATTTGCTAAGAAAATGGACTTGAGCAAATTGAAAGAAGGACGTTACCTGTTGGTGGTGGAACACGAAAGAATCGAATGTATCCAACCAATTATGATTCAAACTGGAAGTGTAGAAGTTTTGACCACGCAGCGTGTGGAATTAAGAGCGCCTGCTATGGAGTTCATTGAGAATAAAATGGCCATTCAGTTGGCGCCATCTCCTAAAGCAAAGCGCGTTCGTGTAGCAATTTTGAAGGGAGATGAAATCGTCTTCACGACAGAAGAACTGCTAACGTCAAGCATCAAGAAGCAATACAATTTAAACAACTTGCATGATGACAGCTATATGTTCATGGTAACAGTGGACGGGCGTTCTTACTACAAAGAATTTACAATTAGTAGTAACTCATGGTGTGTTGATACCCTTTTAGGGTAAATTAGCGGAAAATCATTTCTGACTGTTATTTTAGTAAGGGCTTTGAACATCAAAGCCCTTACATTTTTATTACCAACCTATTCCGTCCTCAACGTGTTTGCCATTTGGTTAAGTTCAAAACCAAATCACTCGATTGCATGAATTTTTTAGCGCATATTTTTCTTACTAAGCACGATGAAGCATGGATGGTGGGCAATTATTTAGCGGATTTATTGAAGAATAAAGACTTAGAAAGTTTGCCTATTCCCATCCGACAAGGGGTTATGTTACATCGAAAAATAGATAGTTTTACAGATAGTCACCCACTTGTGCAGTACAGCACTCGCCTGTTACATGAAAAGCATCATAAATACGCCAACGTTTTAATGGATGTGTTTTATGATTATTTGCTCTATCAAAATTGGCACCGCTACGGTAAACAGGATTTTATAGACTTCAAGATAGAAACCTATGAAGTCTTGCAAAGGTATCTTCCTTCGATTCCTAAGCCCTTGCAACCACGTACCTTGGCTATGATAGAACATGATTGGTTGACGAGCTACACGTCGGAAAAAGGAATATACCATACGTTTGAACATATAAAAAAACGAGCTAGTAAGCCAGAATTATTTGAAGGTAGTGTTGATAGTCTAAAACAACATTTTCAACCTTTGAATGAACATTTTAATTTGTTCTTCCCAGATTTGATGCGCTTTGTAAATAATTATTCGGCGGAATAGTATTTGATAGTATTTGTTAATCGGTTCATAGTAAGTGTGTTAACGAATTGTGGGTTTTGGGTTGTGGGTTGTGAATCTTAATGTATAAAATCATCATTTAGAAGACTACTCTACGCTAAGCAGCAAAGTATCCAACAACTGCTTCCCTAAGTTCAAATTCAAACCTGTTGTCCCAATTACCTCTACAAATCGAATTTCACAAAAGTACGTCTTGCCTTCTGGGGTAGGCTGAAAGGGGGTTGGTGGTAAATCCGCCAATGGATGCACTTTTGGATACACCAACACGGTCTTGGTCGCCCCAAAATATTGCCCATAGACAAAAGCCTGTTGAATATCGGACATTGCAGGATGAATCCGCTCCAGTATTTTCCATTTAGTGTCCAAAACAATCGTTTGTTTTGGGGTCTGAATAAGAATATCTGGGCGAATGAACCGCTCCTGCCAAAACGATTGTCGCTGCTGTCGAAAAATCTTTACTCCTGTTGGACAAGCCTCCTGCAACTGCCGAAATAGATAATCCTCGAAGACAAATTCATATCAAACATCAAACTGGTGCTGCTTTGAGTGCCTTGGAAAATACCTTTCCATTCGTTTTCTATTATTTTGCGAGCATGTTCCAAAGCATTTAGATAATACCAGTATAAAGAAGAAGGTTGAACCTGCTTTAAAATGGAGGTATTGATTGGGCGTTTTGGAATACTTGGAAATCGTAGAAAACAGGTTTGCCAAAGCAGATAAAGTTTTTCATTAGTTATCCAAGGTTCGATGAGTAAAAGTGCGTGACATAAAATTTGGTTGGGTAAAAGTGTCGTAGGTTTTTTCGCGCTTTCGCACATAAAAGCGTTCTTGATGCACCAAATTATATTTAATCTGTTGTGCAACAAGCAATTGCCCATCAAGTGCTTTCTGATTTTTTCTACGGTAGCATACGTGGTAACTAATCCTCTAGCCAACACGAGTGCTAGTTCATTTAAAAAAACAGTCAAATAATCTTCTAATAAAGTGTTGGACTGCGTTTCCACTTGAGTTGGTGGAGTGTTAAATTTTAACACCTTACAATAAGTAAGTATAGCCATTAAAAACTGCTTCCAGTAAAATTTATCGCTATGTAAATCCGCTTTAGGCAAAATTTCCAATGCGAAATCATGTAGTTGAATCATGCCCACATAATGGCTACACCGAATGCTTTGATGCTGCACCTGAAAGTATGGAGTTGGTGAAAGAGCTGCAAGTGTCTCAAAGTGAGTAGCTTCAAATACTACGCCACGAATATTATCCCCCACTTTTAACAACTCATGCTCAAACGCTTGAATGACTTTCATATTGATAATCAGGGTCGTAAATTTTAATAAAGTCTAACTCCTGCCAAGTTTCCACTGCTTTTAAAGCCAAGTGATTGCGCTTATTGGATAAGTTTTCGTCAGCATAAAATCCTTTTGGAATAACTTTTTGTAAGAAGAAAGCCTTGCCAATCACTTTTGCAACGGCTTCGGTATCTTGGAGAAAAAATTCTTGCAACAAAGGAATCACACGATAGGCAAATAATTCCTTCAAATCATCAAAAGTAAATACATCGTAAAAGTAAGCGTGACCGATGCAGTAGTTCTCATTAAGTAGCCAATCTATTCGTTGGTTGATAGTCGTCAAAAGTTGAATAATATCAATTCCAGCAATTACTGTAATGTGCTCCAATACGCTAGGATTAGGTACTACTGCCTTAAAAACAAACCTTCTGCGCAAAGCAATATCCAAGCTATCCAAACTCTTATCTGCTGTATTCATCGTACCAATCAGGAACAAATTAGGTGGCACAGAGAAAAGTGTTTTAGAATAGGGTAGGGTAACGGTTAAGGCTTCTCTAGAGCCAGCTCTTTTATCTGGTTCAATTAACGTAATGAGTTCTCCTAAGATACTAGAAATATTGCCACGATTGATTTCGTCCATAATTAATACATAGCGCAAGCCATCTTCCCAACCCACATCTGCAATTTGTACCATCTGTTTAAACACACCATCTTCGACTTGATAACTCAACTGTCCCTCCTCCAGTTTTGGTTTTAATCCTTCCACAAAATCCTCATAACTAAAGGCTTGATGAAAACTTACAAATCCGATGGCGCCACGTTGCTGATAATAGTCAAACCGTTCTCGTAAGGAGGAGCGGTCCTCCAAAGCAAGTTCCTCTAGCGAGCGGTGTTCAATAATAGCAAGAGCATGGTTAATGGTCTGATATGTTTTTCCTGTACCAGGCGGGCCATACAAAATTTGGTTCAACGGAAATTGAAGAATCTGCCTGTAATCATAGTCTGGTAAAGGCTCTTGTAATACATTGTATTGAGCAATTAGATTGAGAATTGTTTGGTAATGTTCTTTGCTCGCTTGATAGTTTACGTTAGGTAATCCAGCGTGGAACTTCTCAAAGTAGGTTTCTTGCTGGAGCATGTCTTTAGTAATTGGATTATTCCACAAGTTGTAGTTGATGTCCAGAAGTACACGCCTATTGCGCTCTGGCACTACTTGGTAATATAGTTTTTCTTGGGCAGGAATTTCCATATCCATTACTTCTGAAGCTACTGTGGCTAGTGCATACACGCCCGATGTTTTGCCGGTTTGCCACACAATAACTTTATCACCAATTTTTATTTTGGTTTGGTGCGTTTTTACCACAAAAGATGCTAGATGCTCTGCTCGTAACGCAGCACGAAGTTGAAATATTTTTGGATTGACTTGGAATAACCAGTATTGCATGAACTCAAGGTTTGTGTTGTGGAGAGATGCTGTTTATCAAAGAATTACTACAATTGTACTCTTTGGCATACCTCATGCTTTCATATTTTTTTACAAATATCACAATTTTATACACATCTGAGAGCTTGTTTTGCAAATAGTGGTTGGAGACTTAGTAAAACGAACCATGATTTAGGTAAAACGAACTTGGGAGCGATTTTGGAAGGAACGAGGAGGCTCTGAATTTACTACTGTTTACGCATTTTGGATGCGCTCTATTGTTTGGTCTTTGTCAAATAATATAAACAAAAAAATCCTTTGAACTTTGGAACAAGTTCAAAGGAGGTCACAGCACTATATGTTAAAAGGAATTAGACCACTAATTCTTCCACTAACTTAGATATCTGTTCTAAACGGTCTTTGTCCAGACTGTAATAGATAAATTTACCTTGTCTGTCTGTTACTACCACGCCTGCTCTACGCAAAATAGCAAGATGCTGTGATGCTACGGATTGCTCTAGGCGTAGTTTGATATAAATATCTGTAACGGTCATTTGCTCGCCTTCTTCCAAAAGAGCAATAATGCGCTGACGCAGTTTATGGTTAATGGCACGAAGCACCAATACTGCTTTTCTTAACTCAGCGTAGTCCAATTTGATTTCATCTGCCCCTTTTCTTAAAAGGACAGCTTCGTTTTTCTGTTTTCTCATAAACTTAGTATGTTTTAAAACGAATAAGAGTGATGAATATGTATGGAATCAATATAAATCAGTATGCTGAAGAATACACTCTAATTTAAACCTCAGCAAAACCTAATTATTTTATAACTTCACAGTCCTACTAGTTCAAGTTATTTTGCGCTACATTTATGTAATCAATTTTATTTTCTATTGATTACCAATTTTTTAGCCAATTTATTTTCGTTGAGAATCACTCCATTTAATAGTAACTGAAAACTAGAGACTGCACTTTACACTTGAAGTAACAGATTGTTAAAATAAAAAATTGATAATTGCTTATACATTCTATTCATATCTTTTACACACTCAAAATTAATAAGATAAGAATTAAATAACAAATATTTTCTATGTATATTTTATCTAAAAGTCTAACTTTAACACATTTATGTCAATTTAAGTTAATTTATCTACTGTCACAAGGTCTAAGTCAGAGTAATTAATTAATTGTTAAAGCACTACATTTAATTTATAAGTAATTTACTGTCAATTTATTAACAATTTTTTAAACTTATAGAAAATGAAACCATCCATTTAAAAGGTACGGTTGAACAGGTTTAGGGTTGCATGTTCTTTCTAAATATGGTTCAAAAAAATGATATGTAACTATTTATCATTTGTTACCCCTGCTTGCGCCTTTTTTACTGAAAATAATACACACGAAACCCCAACTTGTGTAAATACAAGCCATGTACCCTAGTAAAAGGGCTTTACAGTGCTAATAGAAGTCGGCGTTTCAGTATCATTCGAGCTTACTGACACTCTAAGTTACTACTTACGCATACACGTAATAACTAGGCATTTTATCCAATATGTGACTGTGGGAATGCTGGCTTTGTATAATAAACAGAGAGAACTTTGATTCTTGACAAAAAATTACTTTTATCATTAATTACTGCCACTCCTTACTTTTGTACTGGGGATAAATAACTGTTTTTTTAATTTAATATTGTGCTTGACATATTATTTTTTTAA
>JAAUTG010000283.1 GCA_012031785.1 Saprospiraceae bacterium
TTTTAGATTTGGGAGAAGTGCCAAAGGATTTTCAAGACATTGCCAATTATCTGGAAGAACCGCTCAAAGATGAAAATTTTAGAAGGAACTTGAAAGCGGAGCAAGAGATAGATGAAATATTCAGCCACCAAGAGGCGGAATTAGCTAGAAAAGATGAGGCATTGAGGGAAGCAAGACAAAGAGAAGAAGAAGCGAGGCAGAGAGAAGAAGAAGCAAGGCAAAGGGAAGAAGAAGCAAGGCAGAAAGAAGAAGAAGCCAAACAACGACAACAATTCATTCAACTTCAATTTGCAAAACATCTTTTAGCCACAGATGTACCCATCGAACAGATTGTTCAAATGACTGGTTTGACAGAAGAAGTAGTCACAACCCTGAAATAAAATCTTTGTAATTATAACCCCGCAGACATTACATTACAAAGAATTAAGATGCTTCTATTTGAGTGAACAAACGAATAGAAACTCCTAACTTAATAGTATTTTGCAGTTGGTGCAACGCTTTGAGTGGCAAATTCGCCTCTCAAATATTTGTAATAAGCAGCTATTCCAATCATAGCTGCATTGTCCGTACAATATTGAAATTGTGGGATATAAGTGCGCCAGCCGCGTTGTTCGCCTTCTAGTTGAAGTGATTTTCTAAGCGCACTATTTGCAGAAACACCACCAGCAATAGCAATTTCATGAATACCTGTTTGAGCTGCAGCTCGAATTAGCTTGTTCATTAAAATAGTGACAATACGTTGCTGTACAGATGCACAAATATTCACTAAGTTTTGTTCAATAAATGCAGGATTGGTTTCCAGGTTACGCTTCAAAAAATACAAAATGGAGGTTTTGAGTCCACTAAAACTAAAATCTAAATTAGGAATTTGAGGCTCTGGAAAATCAAAAACGACTTGTCCTGTTTGCGCTAGTTTATCAATAATTGGTCCGGCTGGATAGCCAAGTCCTAGTAACTTACCAGTTTTATCGAAAGCTTCTCCTGCGGCATCATCTAACGTTTGACCGATAATTTCCATATCGTTATTATCGTGCACCAACACAATTTGAGTGTGACCACCCGAAACGGTCAAACACAGAAAGGGAAAATTTGGGCGAGGTTCATCAATAAAGTGTGCTAAAATATGTGCTTGTAAGTGATTGACTTCAATGATAGGCAATTGGCGCGCCAATGCAAAGGCTTTTGCGAAAGATACGCCGACTAAAAGGGAACCAATTAAGCCTGGTCCGCGAGTAAATGCTACTACTTCAATATCTTTTTTTGTAATACCTGCTTCTTTTATAGCTAGTTCTACAATCGGTAAAATATTAATTTGATGAGCGCGTGAAGCAACTTCTGGTACTACTCCTCCGTATAATTGGTGGGTAGTTTGATTAGCGGTTTTATTGCTTAACACAACTGTATCGCGCAAAATGGCTGCTGAAGTGTCGTCGCAAGAAGATTCAATAGCTAACAAAATCATTTGACAAATATTTTTTCGTTTTTTGACGTTTTCTTTACTGTGATAATATTAGAAAAGAAGTAGTGTAAAGTTAGCAAAGAGTATGATATTTGCTGTAATTTACTACTACAAAAATTATCAAAAACCTACTTTTTAAAAATATATACTGTAAAAACTTCTGAAAATGTTGAATATTTAAAGCGTTTATTTTCCGCACAATGATTTGTTTTTCAAAAAATTATGCAAAGGTTAAAAAAATAAAGCCTAGCACATATCAATTGACCAACATTTGAACGTTTCTTTAAAAGGCAAATAATTTAAACAATGATAGAAACAAAGTTTGAAAATAAGGAACAAGCGAGTGGCAATTTAGGTTTGCCCGCTCTTCGACCTACCACAGCAAGCACCACCACCAACGGAGGCTCTGGCACGGGTTGCGTGATTGCAGCAGGAACTTTTATCGAAGGACAAATGAAAGCTACCGATAATGTTCGTTTGGATGGAACATTAAAAGGTACACTTTCTTGCGAACGCCGCCTCGTGATTGGTTCAGGCGGTAAAGTAGAAGGCACTATTTGGGCAAATGATGCAGATGTTAGTGGTATCATCAAAGGAGACATTCACGTAGCAGGAATGCTTACAATCCGTAATGGCGCATTGATACACGGCAGTATTGTAGCTAAACAATGGGCAGTAGAAGAAGGCGGAAAGTATATTGGGAAATGCGATATTGGGAAATAACTGCACCATATCATTAAAAAATCCTTGTATTGAACCTTCTTTCATTTGTTGGGTTTGAGTGAGAATAAAAAACTTGCGCTACATGAAAGCAATTTGGAATAATCAAATTCTTGCAGAAAGTGACGAAACGATTGTGGTGGAAGGAAATCATTACTTCCCAAAGCACAGTCTTAACGAAGCCTACTTTACACCAAGTCAGCACCACACAATTTGTTCTTGGAAAGGCAAGGCTTCATACTACCACTTGGAAGTGGATGGAATAAGCAATCTAAACGCGGCATGGTATTATCCTGAACCCAAAGAAGAAGCTGACAAAATAAAAAATTATGTTGCTTTTTGGAAAGGGGTTAAAGTCACACCATAACGTTATACGATTGGATACTTACTTTTCATTTATTTTTCGCGATACAAATTGCGAATAGCTCTATCCCTAAACAATACGTTGCGTTGCATCAAGAAAGCAAGACGAGAAGTGGAAAGTTGAATTGTACCAGATGATAGCAAAATGGTGGAAAAGCTTTCCTCACTGTTCCTTTGCAAAATCACTCGCTTAGGAAAAACATTTTCCTTAGTTTTAAACACCATTTGGTCTTGGCTAACCGTTTCTAAGCGATAAGTAGCCGCTTCTAAGTGACGATCTAGCTGGAGTGCATAGTACCAACTATCCCCTTGACGCAGCAATTTCATACGCTCCACCAATATTGTATCTTTCCCCTTCACCAAATAACCCTCTCCAAGGAATGTGTTTAGGTTAGATTGTTCCCACTTTTCGATGGATGCGCCATCTGATGTATTGCCACGCCATTCGCCCAATAGCCAGTCAAAATCAATAGGTGTTGGAGCGATTGACTTTTTTTCTTGTAGCTTTAGGGTATCTATGGCAGGGATTTTTTCTGGCGATTCATTGTAAAAATAATTCATGGCTGCTAGCAGTTTCTTACTCGCTTTTCCTTCTTCTATGCTGCCCAAGGCGTATTTTCTTTGGAGCGTAATTACGTCATAAGAAGATACTGGTTCAACAATGAGCGGTTCAAAGTTGGCAAAACGTGCTTTGGAAGGCATTAAGCGCGTAGAGAACAGGGAAGCAAAACTCAACATCACTAAAATAGATGCTGCAATTGCCCACCGCCTGGCGACTAACCATCGAGCGGGCTTTTTTTTGTGGTCGTCCAATCGTTTCTCTAACTTCTGCCAAGCAGCAGCAGACGGTATTTCTTCCAGCTTGTGCTGCTGCGCCTTGAATAGTTCAAATATATCTTTCATGGTTTTGATTGTATTTAATATTTTTGATTTAATGGTTTAGATGATAAATTTTGTTAATCTATTCACCTCATGAATGAGCAGTAAGTAAGGTGTAAATCTATTTCACTACTAGCTCATTATTGAAAAATTAACTCATCACTAATCTTGTGCGGTCAACAACTCTGTAATTTTTTTTTTTGCTAAAATCAACTGCGATTTGGAGGTATTAATGCTAATACCCAGTTCTTCAGCAATTTCTCGGTGCTTATAGCCTTCTAAAACGTATAAGTTAAACACCGTTCGATAACCAATGGGCAATTTATCTAATACGTTCAATATTGCTGCTGCATTCAGTTCTTCTACTATGCTGGCACTATTTTCGGGGATGTTCAATAATTCTAGCTCTGCATCTTCCGTCAAAAGCACTCGCTTACGTATGAACATTAGGGCTTCGTTCACCACGATTCGCCTAATCCAGCCTTCAAAATTACCATTGCCTTGATATTGCTCTATCTTTGTTAAAACCTTGAAAAAACTCTCTACCAACACATCTTCCGCATCTTCTTTGGAGCTTATGTAACGCTTGCAAACACCATACATAACTGGTGCATAGCGGTCGTATATCCACTTTTGCGCACTTCGGTCTCCGCTTTTACACAATAATATGATGTCTTTTTTCTTTCAAGTTGGTAGTTTATATCGAGACTAATGATACTTGTAACTGATGTTATGTAATTGGTTATTTGTCGGGATGCTTAGTATTGAATGTTGTCAACTTAGTAAAATCTTGCTATCATTAAATAGATAGTTGTGATATTTTTAAATAAATTATTGAAAATGAATGATTAGTGTCAGCATGACTGGCAGTCACCCCGACACTATCACGCTTTGCCAAGTCTTAAGTTGACGACATCCGCTTAGCATTATCTCTTCATTTAGGTTGTTTATGACATTATCTTTTAAGTTTATCAAATAACCAACGGCTTACCTATAAAGATGTATAGTCGAGTGTTTTTGGTGGGCATGATGAAAAAAATTACATCCATCTCATCACAGTGTAGGCGGTTGATTTAAATAGAATCGGTGAGCATAGTTAAACAGATGCTCACCGACTTTGGATTATAATTCTTGCTAACATTCAAACACTTACCTTAGCGTTACTGACTTTTTAATCACTTTAGAAAAGGACTGCAACTCAATTTCGTATGCTCCACTTTTGAATTGGCTTAAATCCAGTTCATAGATGGTATCTACGGGCAAATCAAACACTTTTTCTTCCTTAATGATGTTGCCAGCCGCATCTTTGACGACAATCGCGTTCAAATTAACATTCAAACTCTGAAAATCAATAAAAAATGTTTTCTTCTCTTGATCCGTAAAAAAAGATTTGGATTCCTTTGAAAATTCTGATGTGCTGGCATCCGTAAAAGACAACATCATGGTACCTTCCTGTTGGGCAAAACTAGAAACAGTACACGCAATACAAAAAACTAGTGCTAGTGCGAAACGATTCATACTTAAAACGATTTTAATAATTTACTATGGCAAAGATGGTTTTCTAACGATTTGCTAAAGATACTACAACAACCGCTAAAAAATTAAAAATCAGACAGTACAACTTCTTTTTAGTTGAATTATTTTGAATAATTTATTATTTTTTTGATAATTCTACAATGGCTACTTAGCTTGGTAGGTGTAAATAACTTTCAAAATATTCTTATAAATTTTGGGATTATTTAGCAAAAAATTATCTATCGTTGTCCATTGTGCAATTTCAATATCTTCTTCTGTTTGAGGCGTTAATGTTTTTTCTGAAGTCGCCATTTCGTACCAATAAGTTTTTTTGATGCACCTTTGATGGCTACGGTCTCTATAAAAATGATTCGTCTGGCAAAGAAAAGATTTTAAAGTCAGTTGTTGAACACCTGTTTCTTCCTGTACTTCCCGAATGGCAGCTACTTCTTTGGTTTCGCCTTCGTCAATCTTCCCCTTGGGCATATCCCAAAATCCTCTTCTAAAAATCATTAGCACTTCCTTAGAATCGTTAACGACAAGACCGCCAGCAGCTTCCACAATTTTGAAAATACTTTCAAAATCTTTAATCAATTGCTCCACTTGGTCGTGATAAAGGGTGATGGATTGATAGCGATTAGTTTTTTCAAGTAAATCAATATAATGATACAAAAATTTCACCTTACCCAAATAGCGAGCCACTAAGTTTTCGGGGTTAGGACTTGAAAAACTAGATAGATTTTTACTCGAAACTAAATGAAATGGTGTTTCATTAATATAAACTTCGTACATTCGCGGTTCTGTTAAATTTTAAATCATATTTTTCTTTGAAAGCATTGATTTTCAACGTTGAAAATATCTAAAAATGAATGATATTGCTACAAAGATAGCACAATGGCTACTACAAATTAACGCAATTCAATTGAGACCACAAAACCCTTTTATTTGGTCTTCAGGAATTTTGTCGCCAATTTATTGTGACAATCGAATTACGCTTTCTTATCCAGAAATTAGGAAAGCCTTAGTGCAGGCTTTTACGGAAGCAGCTAAAGATTTCGATACTTTTGATTTAGTGGCAGGAGTGGCTACTGCTGGTATTCCTCATGGTGCCCTACTAGCTTACGAAATGAATTTACCCTTTGCTTACGTGCGTTCTAAAGCGAAGGAACATGGGCAGAAAAATCAAATAGAAGGACGCATTCTACCTGGACAGCGCGTCTTGTGGTAGAAGACCTAATTTCTACAGGTGGCAGCAGTTTGAGCGTAGTGGATGCGATTAG
>JAAUTG010000284.1 GCA_012031785.1 Saprospiraceae bacterium
ACTACTTTCTTTTTCGTAGTTCAAATCCACGATAGACTTGCCGACAATCAGTAGAATAGGGACAACAATAGGCAATAAAGACTTAAAAGTGTTTGGCGCTGACTTAATTTTTTCTTCTATTTCAACTTCTGAAAGTTCAGGATTAGGGTCTATATATATACTTGCTGACACCATTTTTGCGTAAACAATTGCAACCACCAATCCCAGTGCAGACACAATTAACCCTAGCAGCATCACCAATCCAACATCTGCATTCAAAATACCTGCCGCAGCAATTGGTCCAGGCGTTGGTGGTACCATAACATGGGTGAGCATGAGTCCTAAAATCAATGCTATGCCAGTACCTGCAATAGACAAACCTGCTTTTTTGGTAAGGCTTTTGTTAAGGGAACTCAAAATAATAAATCCACTATCCGCAAACACAGGTATTGCTACGATATAGCCAATAATTGCCATCGCCTCATGGACACGATGGCGACCTATAATTTTAAGTACCACGTCTGCTAGTTTGTAAGCGCCACCAGATTGCTCCAAAAAAGCACCGATGATCACACCTAGCACAATGACCATACCAATTTTACCTAAAGTGGTACCAAAACCATTATTAATCGAATCTACAATCAAATTAAGAGGCATTCCTGAAAGTAAAGCAAACCCCAGAGCAGCGAAAAGCAAGGCAAGAAAGGGGTGCATATTAAATCGAGCAGTTAATAACACGATGGCTACTATACTTAAAATCAGCAGGCTGACAATAATCATAAAGTGTGTTTTTATCGTTTTGTTGAACTCAAAATCTGCTACTGGCGGCTATTGTAGCGTTTTAAACTCGTCCACCTTAATATTTCCTTCCACCGCTTTCACTGTAAAGCGTTTAAAATCTTGGTCTGCCTCAAAGCCATAACCAAATATAATTTCATCAGGGCTGGTAATTGTCACAAATTTATTGGTAAAAATCATTTTGCTACGCTCATCCCAAGTCAACTCTTCCGTATCTAATTGATCTCCTTGCGCACTTTGCCATACTACACTGTCGCGCACCACAATCTTATAATCTCCCTCAATTCGCTCACCATATTTAGCACTTAACCTCCCTGTTGTGCGCTGGTTAGCATCAAAAAACTCCACTAGCAAACCATCTGAAAATTCTTGCTTGGTATTTTGATTTAGATAGCGCAAAAGCGTGGGAGCCGTTATCTTGATTTGTACTTTGGCAGAATCGCTGTACAAAATTTCTACATCCTTCATCCGTTCTATATATACATCCTCTGGAGTATAAATTACTTCCTCTGTCACGATACTTTCTTTCTTGCAACCAATCACCAAAAACACTAAGACCACCACACTCCAGGATAAAACATATTTCCAAAGACGCTTCATGATTAAATCTTTAAAATCCTACTTTTGAGTAATATTACGTAGTTGGTTATTTGTCAGGGTGTAACAGGCTTATTTTAAAGGTGTTATGCTAAACTATTTATTTTGAAAGTTATCTAGTTTTATAGTGCGTGCCTACTATCACCTTTACAATTCATCCCTGTCAATTACACAACGCTATCGAATAACCTTACAGACAATTAACAAAACGACCAACCACATAAGTTTGAAATAGAACAACGTTTCATTTCCTTTTTTTGGCAGAACAATCTGGTATTTTAACAAAATAATTGCTTTGGTATCTCATTCATTATCAAATTCTTAATCCGTAATCCATACTAAATATCAAAAACAAGTAGTCATTTTGGTAAGGTCAAATCTTTATTATTTAACAAACCTACGTATAATTTGTCTTAAAATACTAGAATCTTCTTTTATTTTTGCTTTAGTTGATTATCTTTGACAAATATTATTTTGAAACAGAAGTAACAAACTTATGAACGACAACACAAAAAAAACGATTACTTCCCGCAGGTCATTTATGAAAGGTACAGCATTGGCAGTTCCTGCCTTTATGATTGTACCTAGACATGTGCTAGGAAGAGGCTACACGCCACCAAGTGACAAACTAAACTTGGCTGCTATCGGTTCGGGAGGTAAAGGTTGGTCTGACATCAACAATGCTTTTAATGAAGGCAAAGAAAATGTAGTTGCACTTTGTGACATAGACACAAAAAGTGCAGAAAGAGCGACTAAAAAATGGGATAAAGCAAAGTTTTACAAGGACTTTCGCGTGATGTTTGAAAAGATGGGTAAGCAGATTGATGCAGTTACCATTTCTACACCTGACCATGTACACGCCATAGCAGCAATGGCAGCGATGCAAGAGGGCATTCATGTGTATGTACAAAAGCCATTGACACATAATATTCGTGAGGCGCGTATGTTGACAGAAGCCGCGCGAAAGTATAAAGTGGTGACGCAAATGGGAAACCAAGGGGCTTCTAACCCTGGACAAGTACAAATGCAAGAATGGTATAATAAAGGTTTGATTGGCAACGTCCATACGGTTTATACTTGGACGAATCGCCCAGTTTGGCCTCAAGGTATTCCTGTACCAACAGATAAAACAGCGCGTCCTGACCACATTAGCGAATCGGATTGGGATTTGTACATCGGACCTGCTGAAATGGTAGATTTTCATCCTTTATACCACTTGTTCAAATGGCGTGGTTGGTGGAATTTCGGAACTGGTGCGTTAGGCGATATGGGTTGCCACATTATTGACCCACCTTTCCGCGTTTTGGGCTTGGGCTATCCTACGGAAGTAGAATGTAGCGTTGGACAAATTTTTACTCAAGACTGGACACCGTCTTACATTCCTGAAGGTTGTCCACCATCTTCACAAGTACAAATTAAATTCCCTGCATCTGCAAAAAATAAATCAGAAGTAACCATGATTTGGTCAGATGGTGGTATTCGTCCTTTCCACCCAAGTTTGATTCCAGCAGAAGAGCCATTGAGTGGAACAGGCAGCGACAATGGCGTAATTATGATGGGAGAAAAGGGAATCATGACTTGTGGGGTATATGGTTTAGAGCCAATAGTGTACTTGAATAGTGGTGAGAAAATAACGATGCCAAAGGATTATGCCACTGATAATCCAAACGAAAAATTACCAGAATACGGGCATCAAGTGTCTTGGACACAGGCTTGTAAAGCAGGTTTTGGAAGCAAAGAACACCAGCGATTGACTTCTTCTTTTGACTATTCTGGACCGTTGACAGAAACGGTGTTGATGGGTAATTTAGCGATTCGTAGCTACCAAACTTCAAGCCGTAAGGATGATCGTGGAAGGTTAGAATTTGATGGTAGAAAGAAGTTGCTTTGGGATGGCAAAACGATGAGGATTACAAATTACGAAAATGCAAACGAATTTGTGGGTAGAAAATACAGAAAAGGCTGGGATTTGGTGTAAATCACGTCAAGTATTTAGCATTTAGAACTAAACGTTATAAACGGGGTAATTTTCACAATTACCCCGTTGTTATTTTGACGCAGTTTCTGGTTCAAATCACAGTTAGCCCAGTTGCGTGATATTCGTTACAACTTTTTAATTCTGATTTCTCGACCAGCTTTTGGAATTTGGTTGCTCTGAAAATTATTCAGAATCATAATGTCCAGCACGGTTACTCCATTAAATTTTGCAGCAATATCGGATAAGTTTTCCTTTGTGTTCACCACGTAGTAGATGTAGTCCTCGCGTACAAAAGTGTTAGGAGGCATATTTTGTAGTGGCTGTTGAATAGGACTAATCGGTGTAGGAGGTAAGGCATCTACTTTAGCTACCATAACGACCTTTACGGCTTGTTCTTCCATAGTTGGAAAACCAATACCATAAAGCGTCAGATGAGCTTCATGATCTAGTTGCGCTCGGAAGTCCATGTCATTCCACAACCGAATGTGATAATGAGATAAATCGAGTACGGAAGCTAATTTATCTATCGTTTCTCCTTGTTGTACTACGTAAATAGAAGGTTCATAAAACGCTTCTTTAGAAGGAATTTTTGCTGTAAATTTAGTGATGTCCAACTCGACAGTTTCTGTTTCGGTATCTAAATTTTTCTCTTCCAAATAAGCCTTCACTGCACGCATCACACGCTTAGGCAAAGTTAAATTATTACCTAACACATTGCTTGGAATGAACCCTTTTAAGTAGGCAGGATTCAGTTTTTGGATATCCTCTACGCTCAAGCCCGTCAAATTAGAAAGGCGAATAAAACGTCAAATAATCATATACAGTGATTGTCTCTGTGATTTGGTAATCTAATTCAGGCAAGGTAGGCTTGATTCCATGTTCCTCAAAATGATGCCCTACGTAACAAGCTGCAATAAAAGCAGGTACATAATTAGCGGTTTCGGTGGGTAAGTATTTTCGTATCGTCCAAAAGTTCTTACTTCTTCCTCTTTTAATAGCACGACTCACCCTGCCAGAACCTCCATTATAAGCCGCCAAAGCCAACTCCCAACTGCCAAAGTGCCGATATTGTTGCCTCAAGTAGCGCATAGCTGCATCCGTAGATTTTCTTGGATCCTGTCGTTCGTCTATATATTTGTTGATTTTAAGTCCAACTTCTAGTCCTGTTTCAGGCATAAACTGCCACAATCCCAATGCACCAACTCTTGACATTGCTACTGGGTCTAAAGCAGATTCTACCACAGAAAGATATTTTAAATCCTCTGGCATGTTGTACTTTTTAATGTATTCCTCAAAAATGGGGAAGTAAAGCACGGAGCGTCCAATAATTCTTTCTGCTTTTGGTCTATTCCAGAGTAAGTAGTTTTTTAGATACCCTTTGACAATAACTGTGTAACGTGGTTTAATGACATCACAGTCCATCTTATTGAGCCTTTCAATGACCTCTACCTCATTAAACTCCTCATTAAAAGCTAGGAGTGGCATGGTCAACACACACAGTAAAAGGCTAACTATTAAGTTTTTTGCCAACATTTGTAAATGGATTTTATGATAGTAGTTTAAGGTTAATACGCCTGAATTATCAGTCTTTACAAGTAAAGACAAAACATCAACATCTAATTATTACGATTCTTTTCTACTTGGTTTTTACGCGCTGTTCCAACAAACGTTGCAAATATAGAAAAACGATTCAATGTTTGATTTATATTAACGTTGTCCTAACTATTTAATTATGTGAATTGCGAACATCAACCGTTAAAAAAAATCCCTGTATTCAGGGATTGTAGGGAGCAACTTGTCAAGGAATTATACTTTCATTCATTTTTAATTGATAATCAATGTTTTAAAATATAGTCCTTTTGTTTTCATCGCCCTAGTAAAAAGCAAATCTTAGATTAGCTCTGTGTTTAACTTCAATTCAAACAATTCATTGAGTTTTGAAGCAATAAGTGTGGGAAGCGCCGCAGGCTCAACTTCTGCTTTTAAATGGAGTATAGTATCTCGAATCGTACCATTTTCGATTACTCTTCTAGGTAGCTCCTGTCTGTAAAAATCTTTTCTATGAATATTAAATGGAGTGGCAGTTTTTTGTGCATGCAATTTCACTAAGTAGCGATGATTTTCTTTTGTATTGTATTTCCAGCGATGAATACCTATTTCTGGTTCCAAATACAACAGAACACAATCCCCGATCAGTTCTATTTCCACGCCAAATAAAGTGGCATCAGGTGCGTTTTTGGGTGCAACAAAAGTAAAAGTTTCATCTAATAATATTTTAAAAAAATGGCTCTTTGGCAGTTTCTGGATGACGTTGATTTTGTTGTAAAATCTCTTGATAGTAGCGATCTTGATACCAAATAGCATGAATCTCTAGTTCAAATTGTTTGCTTTGCAACAGTTGCAGATAGAACTGAAACACTGGCGACAGGGGCGCACCATAAATACACAAAAAGCACTGTCCTGCCTCTGGGTTTAAACGACCATACAATTCGCGTTTGAGGTCAAAGAAATCATTTTGCCAAGTCTCTAGGGCTTCGCTCAGGGCTTCTTCGTAAGCGCGCATTCCCATGCAAGCCAAAGAAAGTTCTGTTTCATGCGCTTGATGGTGGCTGCAAGTTGCTCTACTTTTTGTTGGGTAGCCACAAAGTAGTGGTATCGCTCCACTTGTGTCTTGACTTTCCAAAACTCATCTTTTTGCTCTGCTTTCAAGGTTTCTAGCTATTTTCAACTCATTCTGAAGTTCGATGATAAAACATCCCTTCTTGTAATCGTTGAATATTTCTGCGCATGTCCGGCTAGCATGATCCGTATTGACAATTTTATCTAGTTCTTCCAAATAAACCTCAACACCTTAGGATCA
>JAAUTG010000031.1 GCA_012031785.1 Saprospiraceae bacterium
TCCACAACAGCGATGTGTAGCAGACGACCTTGTTTATTTTGAAAAACCCCTGTTTTACAACGAACGGATGGCAAAACTGTTGTCTTCCTTCACGTCGGATAAATGACGTAAGACCGCATCAAATTCTAATGCTAAGGGTGTGCAGATAAGGGTATCAATCATTATAGGGCAGTGTTTAGATGTTTATATTGAAAAAACGTTAAAAAAACTAATTTTGTTTATATAAGGTTGAAGAATCATAAAATTATAGTTTAGGCATTAGCGACTAATAGGTTGTGATTGGTAGGGTTTACTTAGGACTAACTAAAAAACTGATTCAATACTTAAAGCATATTTTACATGTCCATCTACCCTCCAATCGCAAGTTATTCAATCACCAATAACTTTTACTTATGTTGTATTTTTAAGCTCCTCCCCTTTAATACCAACCAAACCGCACGCTCTGATATAGCAAACCTATCGGCTAGTTTTTTGACGCTTTGAGTCCTTTGTTGATTGGTGGCTACTAGGGCTTCGTACTCGTGGGATATGGTGTAATCTTTAATTGTTTTGGGTTTAATAATCTGATGATCAATTAAATAAGTAATAATGTTTTGCTCGTCATTACTGTCTATTTGGTGCATCTCACAGTAATGTTGATACTTTTGGGTTACGATTTCAGAGAACTTGTCAAGAAGTTGTTTTTTGATTACAGTTTCCATAATCTGTGAATTTTACTGAAGAAATTGATATTTAACTACTGAATTAATTACATTGACAAAGATAAATATCGGGTTAATTAGCATAGACTGGTAAGTATGTTGTTATTCAGAGCAGATTAAGTAATTAAAATTCAAAAAGCCTTGTATTTAAACTAGTTTGGGCTTTTATTTTAACGAGTGAAGAAAAGGAAATTTTTTTCAAAAATTCTAAATAAATGCAAAACTATGCTTGATTTACTGCATACCATTGGTTGGATTTAGAAATATTTGGAAATGTTAAATTTGTATATTTTTTTTATATTTGTACATCAAGGGAAGTAATTTTTTTATTTTGCACGGTGAAACTTAAAGTCAATCTCTGACATTGCGCAAATTGCTTTTGCTGTTCGCCAGTTGTTCAAATACAGCTCTCTTGGATAACCTCAATTTTGTGTGCTTCACATGCAGACATGCGTAACGTTAGTTAATCATCATTTCATTTGTAAAATAGACTCGTTAGATGGATGATAAAGAACAAATAGCAGAAGAAACTATATTTTATACACCTTTCATTCAACTGTTTATAACGCTACGAGGAAATGAGCCAAAAAAGTTCGAGGTTTATCTGAATGAATTTACTTCTGAAGAAAATGCCCAACTGTTATATGCCTATTGCAAAAAATACCACAAGAAAGAAAAAGATGCTGCGCTGTTTTGCGCAAAGAAATCTACGAAAAAGTATTCAAAGAAAAAGGTAAGAATCGTAAAAGACAGTTGAATGATGCTCTAAAACAACTCAATGAACACTTGCAAAATTTTCTTATCCTCCAAATCGCTCAAGAAGAGAGCAATCGAAACTTACTTTTGTTGGAAGTATTTAGAAAGCGAAGACAGACCAGTAGATTTGAAGAATTATTAGCTAAACAAAAAGAACTGCCCGCTAACAATATTTGGGATATTTGGAGAAAGATTCCGTTGGGATATATATCTTATTATGATAATACAGATGGTAAAACGGGTAAGAGTGTTGAGGAATTTGATTATACGTTGGCTCGAATTGAAGAATTAGAAATAACCCTCAGATGGAAATTTGCTTGTGAAATCGCTATGAGAGCTAAAATAGGTTTATATGACAGTGAGGAAATCGCCCAATTGCAGGAGGTATCTAATCAACACGACAACAAATGGATTGTGCTGTATAGAACATGTTACTTTTTAATCAAACAACCTACGGAAGATGCTTTTAGAGAAATAATTAAATTACTTGATAAGGCATTGGAAGAAGAGCGTAATAATAAACTAGATGAAGAGCTGATCTGCGTTTTGGGTTTCATAATTAATATTGGGCTTAATTTGTATAAAAACGATAAGCTACCCTCTTCGATGGTGCTGAACATAATCAATAAAGTTGGGTTCAAGAAAAAGATAATTGATTATGAAACCATGACAACGGATCTCTTAACTACTTATATTGGACTTTTTTGTGCAGAAAAATGTTTCGACGAAGCAAAAGAGGCTATTGCATCCTTCACGTCCTATCATCCTTATCATGCCAACACTATATCATTAGCTTGGTGTGTCGTATATTTATTTAGCAATGAATTTTCTCAAGCTATTGAGAAATTAAAAGGTGTAAAATCACAAAATCAGGGAGAGGAATTTTCTAAAAGAACTATTTTAGTTTGCTGTAAGTTTGGCGAGTATGTTAATAAATTAAAGGAAATAAACAAAAGAATAGCCATAGTGGGTAACACAGATACTGTTTATGAAGATATATACTATATGCAGTTTGAAAAGTTACAAAATTATTTGAAGAAAGAAATAACTGGAACTAGGGCTAGCAAGATACAAGGTAGCTACAAATTAAAGTTGTTGAATCTATTACGTATATTACGTCGTTTTACTCATGGTAAAGTAAATGAAAAAGAGTTGAAAAGCATTATTCAGAGACAGCCTAACTTACCAGCAAAAAAATGGATTTTGCAAAACTTTGAATTCATTATAACCAATGTTGTAGAGTAAAAATGGATTAATCAATAGTTAATATTGCTCAAGCGATTATTGGATTTAAGGCTGTCCAACAAAATTTCATTTTACAGTCTTTTAATCTCCTTGCTATAAAAGGGACTTGAGGTTGAGTACCCAGTATTTGGCAGCAATCAGCAATCACTTGGCAAGTAACCAAATTAAAAATAATGAATTTAGTAACATCGGTTAATAGCTAAATATTGAGGTTGTTTAGGGAAAAAATAAAAGATTATTCATACCCTAAAACAACCACAAATATTCTTTGGAACTTAAGGAATAACTATGTCAATAATTCCTATTCCACCAGCCGCGCTTTGTGCAGTCAACATTATCTCCTGCATCAATAAAAATAAATCCATCATGGTGCAACAATTTTGAGTTGTTAAGAAAAAAGTTAAAAACTCGTATGAGAAGCACCACTTTCCAGCATCTGCAGCTACTTTTCAGTGGTTAAAACATACCTTGTAACGCAACGAAAAGAAGTATTTAAAATAAATAACTACTTGTCTTTTCCTACTACAAAGGTAAGGGGAATCGAAAAAGATGTAAGTAAAAAATTGATTTACAGTTATTTATGAGAATATTTGTAAATTTCCGTAAATCTCTGAATTAGGGTTGTCAAATTTCAATAAACTAATACAAGCTAGGGTTGTTAGTGGTGCAATAATGCGGTTATTGCGAAAAAGTTAGCGCGTAACTGTGTGGTGAGCTATTGAAGGGTGATCTCTAATTGATTAATAAAATAACGGATGCAAGAAGTAAAGCCATACGAACAAGACGAAGCCTCGAAGAAAGAGCAAGTCTCAAAAATGTTCAATAATATTGCCCCTTACTACGATGGGTTGAATCGTTTTTTATCGCTAGGTATAGATAAATTGTGGCGGAAGCGAATGATTGCGGAAATGGCACAAGAGCGTCCTCAACATATCCTTGATGTAGCTACTGGTACGGCAGATGTAGCGATTGCGATGGCAAAGACGCTTCGTCCGCAGCGCATCGTTGGACTGGATGTTGCTGTAAAAATGTTGGATTTGGGACAAAAAAAGATTGACCAACGCCAGTTGAGCAATACGATACAGTTGATGGTGGGTGACGCAGAAAATTTACCGTTCGAGGACAATTTTTTTGATGCGGTGAGCGTTGCTTTTGGAGTAAGAAATTTTGAGAATTTGGATATTGGGTTAGCGGAGATGTATCGCGTGACAAAGCAAAATGGTAAGGTGGTGGTATTAGAGTTTTCTAAGCCTAGTGTTTTCCCATTCAAGCAATTGTTTCAGTTTTATTTCAAAAATATACTCCCGTTCATTGGTCAGTTTACCTCCAAAGACCCAAAAGCCTATCGTTACTTGTACGAGTCGGTGCAAGCGTTCCCTGATGGGGATGCCTTTTTGAAACGCTTGACAGATGCAGGTTTCGCAGACACCAAACAGATTCCATTGACCTTTGGCATAAGTTCTATTTATCTAGGGTACAAAAAATAGCGTCTCGTGAAGCATATCTTTTTTTTATTAGTGTTATTGTTACTTTCAAATATTGTTTTTAGTCAGTCAAGTAAAGGAAATTATAATTTTTTAGACTTTGAACAAAAGCCTTATTATTTCGGCATTACGTTAGCTACTAATCGTTCTGATTTCATCCCTTTTCGTTCTAAAGCATTTTTGGAAAGCACAGAAATTGATGGCATTGAATCTATTAGCGGACCTGGTTTTAATTTAGGTATCGTAACAAACTTGAAAGTAGGGCAATTTTTTGACTTGCGATTATTGCCTACTTTGTCTTTTGCTGGTCGTACCTTAGAGTATAGCTTGCAAGGGGAACAAAGTATCGAGACCCGCGCCATTGAATCAGTTTTAGTAGAAATTCCTTTTCATGTTCGCTATAAATCAGTACCCTTTCGCGATAAACGCCTTTTTGTGTTGGCGGGCGTGAAATACGGCTTCGATGTGGCGAGTGACTCTCGCACTAGACAATCCGATGAATTGGTGAAGTTTTCGCCAGCAGATTTTTCTTTGGAAGTGGGTGCGGGTGCGCAGTTCTTTTTCCCGTATTTTATTTTTTCTCCAGAGTTGAAAGTATCCTATGGTATGGGAAATATTTTGATTTATGACAATCGGTTGGAACAATCTACGGTGCTAGAAAAAATACTTTCTCGAACATTTACCTTATCTTTCCATTTTGAAGGATAAATATTTATCGTAAATGATTGATTTTTGGTGTATGTAGAACCCAATAATGGTATAGCCTAAACTTTCAAACTTCTACAACTCCATTAAACACAAATTGTGTGGGTCCGCAAAGCCACACATTAGTGAATTTGGAGTCTTCACGAACGAATCGAACTTGCAATTGACCACCTTTGGTTTGTACTGGAACAGTAGTTTTGACTGGATGTTGCAAATAGTGAGCAATAGCTGCTGCCGTAACACCTGTACCACAAGAAAGAGTTTCATTTTCTACACCGCGCTCATAAGTGGCTACTTCAAGTAAGTCATTTTGCACCTGTACGAAGTTAACATTTGTTCCATTAGGCTGAAATTCAGGGGTATAACGTACTTTCCTACCTTCTGCTATCACATCAACTTCTTGTATGTTTTCTACAAACCGAACGTAATGCGGCGAACCTGTATTCATAAAATAAAAATTAGGCTGCACCAGTATTTCCTTTACGTCATTCATTTTTAATTCCACCCAACTGCCTTGAATGGTAGCCTCATGCGCTCCATCTATTGCCCAGAACCTACACTGTTGCTCAAAGACTTCTAAGCGTTGTGCAAAAGCAACTATGCAGCGTCCACCATTGCCGCATAAAGTGCTTTCGTGCCCGTCCGAATTGAAATAAATCATTTCAAAATCATATCCCTCTTTGGACTGGAGTAGCATTAAGCCATCTGCACCTATCCCAAATGGCGCGTACAAAGTTGTGCAATCTGCTTTTGGTCAGCGCGGGTGAGGTAAGTAACTGCTCGCTGGTCTATAAGAATGAAGTCATTGCCAGTACCATGATATTTAGAGAAAGGAATGAGCATTGTCTTGAATTATGAAAACTAGGTAATTTTTAAATTATTGATAACTAAGGACAAAAGTCTTCTAATCCAACTTAGCAGTGAGGTTATATTTCAATCCGCGATAGCTTTTTAGAACCGCCTTTACAGAACCAATACTGATAGGTGATTCAATGAGTACAGGTATTCTGTTTGCGTCGTCACTTGCCCAAACTTTCATCTGCGTTCCTTCTTTGAATATTTCTCCCGACACCACTTCTGGGCTGAACACAATCGTGTTGTATTTTCCTGCACCTTTCACGGTTTTGTTCGCTTCTTTTCCGATATACTTGACACTCAAAGGATAAGTCTTAGTATCCATGAATATTTTAATGGGGAAACGCTGACCAGGCGCAAATTCATTAAAATCAATATTTCTGGCATAATATACAATAGACACCATATCGTGCATACAACTCTCTATATCAATATGATGCGATTTAGCAGTTTCTTGTGTTTTTTCCCCTCAATACATTTGCTTTCCTCGCTTTTTGATTCAAAATTGTCTTATCGTACAAGCGATAGTCGCCTTCTTCAATGGTTTTCATAGACACCGTAGGTAATAGGGTATTTTTATCCACATACGTATCGTAGCGGTCGCGCACTTTAAAAAACCAATCGTAAGACTTGTACGATTCTCCAAGCACAGAGAATTGATACTGGTTGCCCACTTCGTTTACGCGAAAGGTGACTTCACCAGCCGTCATCCAGACAAAATTCCAGTTGTAATACAGCCGATAGACGATTTCTTCTCCTGGTTGAAATGCCTGATTTTCAATACTACAAGGTTCTACAACTGCTTCATTTACATTTTTTACAGGGCTTATGGTGGAGGAAGTCGGCTGAAAAATGCTTAGTAGGACTATCCCCACCGCCAAATTATACCACTGATTCTTTCTCATAACCTAATGATTTCAATATGTTTACCTTAAATATAAACACCGCACCGATTAACGAAGGAATAATTAAATTTAGTATGAACACTAAAAAAGTGCTACCTAAAATACTTATTTCATCCTCGCTAAAAGGCTTCCAAATGAACAATGCCAGTTCACCTCTTGCCAATAAGTCAATCAATGGTGGTAACGGAATACCTGATTGTAACAAATAAATAGTGGCAACGCCTGACAAACCAGTTAATAATGATAGTTGAATACCAAAAAACTGAAGCATCAAATAATATTGAGACGAAAAAACAAAGTAACGTAACGTGGAAATACCAAGTGCAGTTGAAAGTTCCTTAGAAGTGTAGTGAGTAAGGACTTTTAGGTGTGTTAAAGTTTTTTTAAAGTGTTGAAGGAGGGGAATTCGTTTAGCGATTGGCACTAACAAATCAATATTGTAAAAACAAAAAAGCATGAATCCAATCGTCAGTAATCCCACGAAGAAAAAACCATACAGCAGATAAACTGGTAAGTTCAACGTGTGGCTTCCATAATAGATTAAGCCTAGCAAACCGAAAGCGATTAAAACTAATAGCTGACTAAAACCGCCTACTGCAGTGGCAATCAGCGCTTTCCAGTTGTGTTCTGGTGCTACAAGCAAAATTCTGCCGCCATATTCGCCAATTCGATTGGGTGTGAAGATACCTACGGTGATCCCCGCCAAAATAGCCTGTACGATTTTGTAAAAGGATAATTAGAGAATCCTTTGAGGAGTTGTTGCCATTTCAAAGCTTCCAGTAGCCAGTTGACAGGAATAAGTAGCACATTCAGCAACAACCAAATAACCTGTTCCGATACAAGACGTTGCCGAAAAGACTGCCAAATATCTGTAGCTTGAGATTTGGCGAACACTTGACGATAAATCGCCCAGCATAGAAAGATAAAAATTAAAACTTTAAGGATAACATTCCATTTTTTCCACCCACTCCTCGACATAAAGTCAATCGCTTTAGTTACTTCTTAATGTTACGTAATTGGTTACTTATCTTTAGTTTTTAGCGCACAAAACAGCTTTGAAACGTGACCATGCTCAATTTGGAAAGGAACACTTTCATAAACTAGCACAATGAAAGGCTAAAAACTAACTTGTTAAAAATCAACTACATAAGGTGTAGCTATTTCGCAAGGTAGTATATTTTATAGTTATTCAAAGCCTTCTTTTTACATTTGTTGTTGAGGCTGTCCAAGTAAAGTAGAATTTGGAGAAAAAAATACATTTGCTGTTAGGCAAACGGTCTTAATGAACGCAGTTTTAATTTTGACTGCTAGCTTACAAGTGATTTTTTATTTTTGCGCCAGTTTGACTCCTTAAACGTCAATCATTATCAAAGTCATACATCATGCGTCAGTTATTGTTTTTTATTAGTGTTTTAGGTTTGTTTCAATGTACTACTTCACGCAAATTAGTGGAAGGAACTTCCTCGCAACCAATCAGCGCAGATACCCTTCGTTACGAGCAGGAAAAACATCTTCGTAACCTCAATCAACTTACTTTTGGAGGCGATAATGCGGAAGCCTATTTTAGTTTTGACAGTAAGGAATTGGTGTTTCAAGCTTCTAACGAAGCCTGGAATGCACCCTGCGACCAAATTTTTACTATGCCCATTCAAGGTTACAAAAAAGACACTTCCCCCAAATTATTAAGTACAGGAAAAGGCAGAACGACGTGTTCCTATTTTTTACCTGACAACAAGACGGTTCTTTACGCTTCCACTCACTTGGGGAGCGAACTTTGCCCAGAAGCTCCAAGAGTGCTTAATGGCAAGTATGTTTGGGCAATTTTTTCTGATTTTGACATTTTTGTTGCCGATAAAAAAGGCAACATCTTAAAGCAACTCACCAACACAGCGGGCTACGATGCGGAAGCCACAGTGTCGCCGGATGGTAAAAAATAGTGTTCACCTCCACGCGCTCTGGCGATTTGGAGCTTTATACTATGAATCTTGATGGCTCCAATGTGCAGCAAATCACAAATGAATTGGGGTACGATGGCGGAGCATTTTTCTCACCGGATAGCAAGCAACTTGTGTTTCGAGCTTCGAGACCTAAAACACCAGAAGATCAAGCCACGTATAAAGAACTTTTGCAGCAAGGTTTGGTGCAGCCTTCTAGCATGGAGATTTATATCTGTAATGTGGATGGCTCTGGATTGCGACAAATTACCCAATTAGGTGGTGCAAATTGGGCACCTTACTTCCATCCTGCGGGTAAAAAGATTTTGTTTTCTTCCAACCACCATACTAAAAGCGGTCGTCAATTCAATATTTTGCAATCAATACAGATGGAACAGGTTTGGAGCAAATCACATTTGACAATACCTTCGACGCTTTTCCGATGTTTTCACCAAATGGTAAAAAACTAGTTTTCTCTTCCAACCGTAATAATGGTGGCACTAGAAGTACCAATATTTTTATCGCAGATTGGATAGAATAGGGTAGGAGAAAAGCGATTAATAAATAATTGATGTCGTACAGTTGGTCTTTAGCGATGTAGTCTTTGGTCTTTACTTTAGTTGCAAGTGTTTAGGAATAAATATGACAACTAACCCATATTATGGGGCTGAAGACCAAAGACAAATAGTTAATTGCTTAGCATCCGTAAACAGGATTTGGGCGATTAACTATTTGTCTTTTTGGGTCATGGATAAAGCGATTTTCTTATCTATCTTTTTGTGAACTACCTCAGCACCAAACTTTCAAAAGAGGAAGGACAGGTTAATGATACCCAATTGGTCTGTTCAAAAGGATACGGTTGTCCATCCAGTTCACAAATAGTAGGCGTAAAAGGCAACCCAATAACTTGTATTAAAAACTGATAACTCACGTTCCTGTAATCTTCAACAAATTGAGTGAGAAAGAATTTACTCGGCTCACTTTCTTGGATAAATATTCTGTAGGTATAATTTTCTTTGGTAAGGGAGCTTTTATAGTCGTACCCATCGCCATTATCTTCAAAAAACACGCTTTCAAAAAAATCTTGTTCTGCATCAAAATAGACTTTCAATGTAACTAGTTCGATACGAATTGCTCCTACGTACTGCTGAACAGGATACATTGGAATGGTACTTCCTGCCAAAATATACATCGGAATATGTGCTAAATCCACGTCCACTTCTACAAATTGCTTACCTTCTAACCGTTGATTAGTATAAAAATCATACCAATCACCTTTGGGTAGATAATGCTTAGCCGTAGTGGAAAGAATCAATTCGTGTTCTTCGATGACAGTTTCTTCGTCGGTTTCTTCTTCTGAAAGGTCCGTATTATCTTCATCGTTAGTATCTAATATCAATCCTTCTAGCGTACAAGGAACGTTCCACTGGGCATACTAAAATACTTTCTCCAAATAAGAATTCCGATTCTAGGTCATAAGTATTCGGGTCTTCTTGGTCATACAAAACTAGACTTCGTATGATCGGTGTTCCCATGAAGTAATGGTCATAAAATTTACTGTAAAGGTATGGCAGTAGTTGATAGCGCAGTTCAATAGCTGCTTTTGCTAGAGCCGTATATTCTTCGCCGAACGCCCAAGGTTCTTGGTCTAAGCGATTGATACGTTCTATTTCGTGAATAAGTTCTTGTTCCGTTTCGTTTGCACCACCAGTGTTGTTACCCATAGAATGCACCCTGAATAAGGGATGAAAAATGCCTAGTTGCAGCCATCTAATCATCAACTCTCCTGTTGGTGTGCCTGCAAATCCACCAATATCAGAGCCTACGAAAGAAAATCCAGACATGCTTAAGCGTTGAACCTGAACGTTGGCAAGGTGTAGATGTTCCCAAGAAGCAACGTTATCGCCTGTCCAAATGGCGGCGTATCTTTGTCCTCCACTGTAAGTGGCTCTGGAAAGTAGAAATGGACGTTTTTCAGGATTCAAAGCCTTCAGTCCTTCGTAGGTTGCTTTTGACATTTGTTGCCCATAAATGTTATGGGCTTTTCGGTGATTGGTAGGCGCGCCATCAAAATCGTGCAACACTTCGTCTGGAAAAGTTAATCTATCCACTTTGAACATAGCAGGCTCGTTCATGTCATTCCAAAATCCACTTACCCCCTGTGTTAAATAAAGTTCTTCGTAACATTTCCCCCACCAAGCGCGCACATCAGGTCGCGTAAAATCAGGAAATACACAAGCTGGGGGCCATACAGGACCCACCATAAGTTCACCACTTGTTCTTTTACAATAAGCGTCAACAGCTAGTCCTGACTGATATACTTCGTAATCTTCATCCACGCGAAGACCAGGATCAATCATAACAACGGTCTTGAATCCTTGATTTTCGAGGTCTTTGATCATAGCAGTTGGGTTAGGAAAATGTTTTTCATCCCAAGTGAAACATCGGTAGCCATCCATATAGTCTATGTCCAGATAAATAGCATCGCATGGAATGTTGCGGTCTCTAAATTCCTGTGCTACTTCGCGAACACGCGCTTCGGGAAAGTAGCTCCATCTGCACTGATGAAAGCCCAAAGCCCAAAGAGGTGGCATTGGTGCGCTACCAGTTATCTCTGCGTAGTTCTCCACTACATCCATCAATTTAGGCCCGTATATAAAGTAATAATTCATCTCGCCACCTTCTGCAAAAAAGGTAGTTGTTTTAGGGTCAGTAGCTGCGAAATCGAAATGGGAGCGATAAGTATTGTCCATGAAAATACCATAGCCTATCTTGCTATGCAATCCACAATAAAATGGGATGGAACGATACATTGGGTCGCGGTGCTGGTCAAAAGCAAAAGCATCCGTGTTCCAGTTTTGTTTGATACTGCCGCGTAAATTGAGTTTGGACGCTTTGTCGCCAAGTCCTAAAAATACCTCCTGATGATAAGCCATTTTAGAAACTTTCACTTCCGTCAAACCGTGCAATAAGGTGTAAATGGCGCGAAATGGAGCCTGGTCTTTATTTAATAAAACGCCATTTTTATCATAAATACTTATCATTAGATTTGCTTTGTCAATTACTGCTATCAAATGGTAAGTTATGACGGAAAATTGAGTAGAAGACGCTTGAAGACTGATTTCTTGATCGTCATCTTCTTGAAAGGTTGGAGATAAAGCATAAGAAAAATCGCGTTCGAATTTCCCTTTGGGCGCATATCGAAAGCGAATGACATCGTGATTAAATACCCTAATTTCCAGTGTTGTTTTGTTTTCGGTCTCAAAGAAAAAACTGTTACCCGTTCGCCAATAGTTTACCACTTGATTGGGTTCCACTACTTCATATACATCATAGTATCTTCCAGTAGTTTCTGTTTGTTCTATTGGAACAGCATTTTGGAGTTGCGGTAGCGGTGAAATTGGGCTATCTTGTGTAGATTGATTTAGCATGATTTTGATTTTTATAGACACAATGTAACAAGATTTTCTCAAAAAATACAGTGTGGTAAAAAAAGATTGTATAACTTTATTGGCTAAAAGAATATTTAGAACGCATGAAAGGTAATGTAGCTTACTTTTCGCTTTTTTCGTATTTAGTGGAGAATACTCAGCGTATTTACTATGCTCAAGGATACGATAATTCCAATCAATCTATTGATTTTCTGTCGTTTAAAGACTACATAGAGCGTATCCAAGTACCAAAAAGGAAAGGAAATTACTTTCTCTATTTTTGAAAAATGGCACACTAAATTTCAACAAACCTATAAATTTAAAGAACCTTACAAGTTATTTGAAGCGTTTAAAGGCGTTTTAACAGGCTCTGTGACGAATAAAGCCTATTTGACTCGTGAAGATTATCTAAATTTGGGCGTTCGCCAGTCTATATTTCTTGCCGAGGTATTCTTACATGCGCATCACAATTATCTTTTCCGTGTTGATGCGGTTTTCTAATACCAACATCAAGTAATATAGTCCACTCTCAAATTGGGTTAAATCAAGTAGTTGGCGATTCTTCCCACCTTGAAAACTAATGCTTTCTTGCTGCAATATTATCCCTTGTTGGTTGTAAATCAAATATTTACCTTCTCCGTTGGACATGGCTTCAAATTCTAGCCAAGTGTATTGAGTTGCTGGATTAGGAACTAAGTTTAAAAAATATTCTGGATCACTATTTACTGTTGATTGTGCGCGTTGCTCCAGCATCTTAATATTTGAAGCATCACCACAATCTGTTAAACTTGTACTGAAATCAGCTTCATCGCCAGTGACAAATCCCTCCTCCAATACAATACTTTCACCTGCTTCAAAAACGACTGTTGAATTGGAATTTATCATAACTTCTCCATTAGTGCTTAGATACCGCGCTGCTTGATATACTCCTGTTTCCAGTGTGGATGCAGATAAGACTAAAGAAGGTACACAATTGGTATTTCTAATTGCTAAGCAAGTTGTAAATTGTTGATTGTCATAATTTTCTTGGGCTAGTATGTCATGCTCATTCAGCGCATACGGCAATCCAATTCGAGGAAAGGAATCAGGTTTGTAGTAAGATGCTGTTTGAAGTGGTGTTGTGCCAGCAGGAATTATAGTTCCTTTAATATGATTGCCAAATTCCAATGGTAACCAAAAATGCCATACCTTCCATAACCATCCTCCAAGTTAGTGGTTTCGTTGCCATCAAAAATTTGCTCTGGCGTAGGTGGGAAAGTGGTAGAAACAAAAATACCATAACTTTCCGCTCGATTGCGCGTGAAAAGATTGTAAATGCCGTTCATACCATGTGAATCGTCTATAATAATATTTTGTACTACGTTGCTTTCCAATAGATTGGCGTAAGGATAATTTCCATGAAGCACTAAATCACCAGCGCGGTCTGTACCTTGCTCATTTTCCCAATATACGTTTCTCGAATGGTTGTAGCCTATAACATTTCCATTTGCACCTGCTTGAAGTACCATCGAATGACGAAGTTGCTCAAAAATATTATTCTCCACTAAGCACAAACTGCTGTTAAAGTGTACTAAAACACCATAACCTTTTCCGCCATCCCCATAATCAAAAGCATCATGGAAGTAGCTATTGAGCAAGGAAAGGTGATAAGAACTTCTAAACTCGACATGCGTGTAGTTACACTTATTACCTTCCACACCACTCACCCAACAATTCATGGCGTATTTGAAATAGATATTGGTTGTCTGGAAAGGAGTAGCATCTTTCCTTTCCACGCTTAAACACTCTATACCTACGCCTTTTATAGGACGAATGACGTGTAGTTGAGGAAAGTACGTTTTAGGGTGTGTTCTTCTGACTACTTCGCGGAACACAATCATTTGTGTGCCAACCGAATCAATCGTGCTAATTTGTCCTGTTGATTTTTTTGCCCATTCAGATTCTACCAAATTAGAATCTTCGGAAGTAAGCAGTACCATGTCGCCCACCTTCAAGCCGTCGGTTCGGTCTAGCGATAAGTCTTTTGACCACTGCAATACATCAGTTTTTACAGTATAAACCGACGTATTCACACTACCTATGGCGTTGATACAGTTTCTGAATTTGCCTTTCAGGTCAAAAATTAACTTAGTTTCTCTAGCGGATTCACCTTTCAAAATAAAATAGTCGGATAGGTTGATGGGCGATAAGAAAAGATACTTGCCAGCAGGAAAATAAAAAATGGTGGGTTTTCCTTCATAACGTGCTAACAACTGTTTGAAATACAGGTCATTGGGTGTGATACCATCGCCAACTAATCTAAAATCCGTTACATTTATTATGTTATCGTAACTAGGTAAACTATCCGTGATGACACCTGCTTTTTGCCAATCTACCTTTAAGCGTGCTAGATCAAGTTGTGCAAACAAAAACGTTGGGCTTGCTCCTAGCAAAAGGAAGCAAGCTGCAATGCGTAAGCACAGCGAAAAAAAAGTTAAATGGTATTTGTTGAACATGACTATATGATTGATAGTGTGTGTGATGCTATTATCCAAGCTACTTATTGGTGTACGTATTGAGCAATTTATTGTTTACAGATTAATTTTTTTGCCTTACCTTACAAACAATCCATTACACAAATGTCAAAGACTAATTTTCTCGCTCAAAACAACCCGCATCGGGCTGATTAATATCTCGTATTTTTCCCTTCAAATCCGTAGTGATGCTCGGAATGGGCGCACCAAGTCCAATAGCTACAGAGAGACTATCCAAATGGTAGTCATCTTTACTACTATTTACAAATAATTTATCCACAGTGGTTAATTTTTGTGGACAGTTGGTACAAAAATCAAAAAAGTTACTAAAATTAGCATCTTCCAGCAACTTATTTACCCTTACGATACAATTCTCAAAAAGATAATTAAACTGGCTTCTATCCACACCGCCCCTACTGTCTAATATGATTTCATCCTGTCGAGAGCCAAAAAAGATAGAATTTTTAAAACTTGCATTTAAACGATAACTACCACCTAAGTCACAGCCCAAATTATTTGGCACATAACAAATGAAATTGCTCATTGCCAAAGCACTTGCATCCACTCCGTAGCTTGCTACTGTACAGTGGTCAAATGTATAATCTCCGCCATACACTAGCTGCACGGAATTAGAATTATTGTTATAAATCAAGCAATTTTCCATCGTAATTTTACTATGTACCCCAATCACACCAGAGCTGGACGTATTGTAGAACTGCGCGTTACGTGCCACTAAAGTAGCTGCTGAATCTACATACACTCCAAAACGACTGTTCCTAATAGTAGCGTGTTCAATTGAACTACCTCGACTTTTTGCACCAATAAAAATACCAGTCCATTGTCCGGGTTGATCCTGAAAATTCTCTTCCAATCGGTCGCCCTGTATAATGACTGGTTTTTCAAGTGTTCCTGTCACATTTAGTCGCCCACGCTCCAGTACCCAAATAAAGCCATCATTGTACACGCCCAAGTCGTCGCTACGCACCAATCCCCCATGCACATAGACTTTCGCGCCGGGTGGTAAAGTTAGTGTACAATCATTGATGAATAAGCCGCCATAAATTACATAAGGCTTGGGGTCGTTCCAAACCACTTCTGCTAAATTGCAGGAAAGTACAGAAAATGTACCTTTACTAAATCTGTTTGGAATATAATTTGCATTTTGTCCCCATGCTTCTAGTACAATCGTTTGAGATTTGTCTCCCGCTTCTATTACTACGCCGCCTTCTATCACAAAAGGACTGATGGAAAGTGGTTGATTCGGGTCAATAGTAACTTCACAGAATATATATAAACTATCCTCGGCTGCAATTTCTACATCTCGAATATCGTTGCCTGGAATACCATCTACGTTCATTCGGAAGTGAGAACCTACACCATTTTGAAGTGAAATACGGTCAATGCGAACTCTTCTTTTTTCTTGGTTGTAAATTTTGATGAAACGAGTGGCGGACCCTAATTCGGTGAACACCGTGTCGAATCGAAGGGTATCCGTAGAAAAATCTAGCGAAATATCACCACCTTCAATAATGATTTCTTCTCTGTTGCAATTCCAAAATAAAATGGTAGAGATGATGAATAAGCCATACCAATAGAAGTGTCTCATATCTTGTTGAGTTATTGAATTATTGAAGAACCAATAAAAAAACTACCGTTCGTGTTGGGCAGTGATAGTGCCATCGGGCAATAATTCCATTTCCAAAATTTTAGAAGAAGTAGCGTCATAAACTTCGTGTTCATTAGTCATTTGTCCAGTCATTGTCAAAATTATCCAATCATCCTCAAAGGTTGCTATGGACTTAGTAACGCTTTTTCCATCAGAAAATGTACCTGCAATGACACGGCGGTCTATCAATTCACCATTTTCTCAAACGTGGCTAAAATGTACTGATAATTCATAATCCCTGCCTTCCAATACACCACCGCATGAAAATCGTAAGTTTCTGGCACCCTAAAGCAAGGCACAAACTCTGTCAATTCGTCTGCATCGTCTTCCACTGGCAATAAATATTGCTCAATCGCCAACAACGGGAGCGGTTCGTTTTCTAAACTGAACGTATGGTGTACTTCGTCATCCAGTCGAATAGGTAATTCTAAAACTGGAAAATATTCAATAAAATGCTGAAAATCAATTATTATATCTTGTTCGTTCATATTTATTTTTTAAAGAAAAGGTAACTATGGGTTATTCTTTCTATCAACTTGAATTAGCTTTACAAACGCAAAGATAAAACAAAAGGGATTTCTTGTTGCAAACGAGGCAGGTCATTTGTAATGCCTAAGAAAAAACCACCTCCGCCAGCTCCGCAAAGTTTGAGTTTAAACCAATCACTACTTAAACCTTGTAGCCAAACATTCCTAAGGGTGCTTGGAATCATAGGTTCAAAATACTTGAATTGAAACCAACTGATGTGGTGCATATTTTCTAATAATGCCTCCCAATCGCTTGTCAGCAATAATTCAATCGCTTCTTGTACTAAAGGAATAAACTCGGCTTCTATTCGATGAAAATAATTATTATCTTCACATTGTGCTAAAAACCAACTAACAAGCTGCCCAGTTGACCTTGGTTGTTGGCTGTCTAGTAAAAATAAATGAAAATGCTCGGAAGGTGCAGGAAGTGAAACCGTATTGATTGATGATGGCGTAATCAGCACGGGCGCGTTTAAATAACAAATCAAAGGATCCACCCCAGAGCTAGTGCCGTGAAAGTAACTTTCCAACTGCCCTAAATGCTGTTTTAGTATTTTTCGGTCTTCCACCTTTCTAACCCAAAAGTATCGTAGAGGGCAGCCGTCAACGCACCTGAACTTCCCACACCATAACCAATTGGAATAGAGGATTCAAAGTATAATCCTGCTTCTATGGCTTGTTGAAATTGAGCCAAGTCCAAATTAGCTAATAAACGCCCTGTTGTTGCTCTTCCAAAAGATAATCATGCCATTGTTGTAAAGAAGTATCTAATTTGCCATCAAGATGTTGCTGCCAACTCCCTGAAAATTGAGCACTTGGTACAGCAAGTCCTTGAGAACCTTTTAGCAAGGTATGCTCACCAAAAAGTAATAATTTTGCAGGATAGTTTTTACAATTTCTAACAAAACTAGGTGATGGTAAGGTATTTGAAGATGTACTCATAATATTAATTTTGCGATGAACCGACCAATTGCTTTTTGATTGGACTATATTTTTATCACAAGATGACGATTGGAGTTATAATATCCAAAAGGAGTATGAAAACCGTTTTTATTTGTATGTCATTACCTTAGTGTGGCTTCTGCTTTAATCAATACTTCGTTTTTCCAATACAAGGCTTCCTCTGTTTTACCATTAATAAGGCAGGCTTGATAACGAAGCCTTATCAGGTCTAAGGTACTGGGTTGAAGATTTTTCAATTTGGAAGCCACTGTTTTTGCTCCTTCTATGTCTCCCACTTTGAGGTTGGTTTGAATGAGAGTATTTAAAACATTTTCGTTTTCTTGTTGACTTTTATAAGTTTCGCGCTTTAATACACGAATTTCCTTTTGCAAGACTAAAATATTTTCCTTTATCTTTAGCTCTGTAAAACTAATCATACTTTTTCGATATTGCCGCATGAAAGTAGTCGTATCTTTAAAGGCTATCGAATCGGCAAGATGCAAATCTTCTGAAGCCAAGTCATAAAACTCAAGTGCTTCAAAGGTTTTAGCTCTAGTGTATCGCGCAATAATACTGCTAGGATTAAGGTTGAGGGCAATATTCAAATCTTCAAGTGCAGGAACATAATTTTGAGCTTTAAAATGTAGTGCGCTTCTATTCATGCGTGCCAAAAAGTAATCAGGATGAGCTTTCAAGACTTCGGAAAGGGTAATTTCTGAATTTTCAAGCTGCCCTTGTTTAAATTGACTATCTGCTAGGTGCATAGCTTTGAGCAAAAAAAGATTTAAGTTTGAACTATCATTGTGAATAGTGGACGTGTTCAAAAGCATCACTGCCTCTTGGTCGTCACCTATTCTATTGGCAGCTACGCCTAACAACAGCGAAATCATACTTTGTTCAATTGCACCCAAAAGCTCGCCTTCTGTCAGAATATTAGTCAAAGTGGGTATCACGGAAATAGTAGCGCCTTCAGAAGCAGATAACTGGTTAAGGGTAAAACGGTCGCCTTCATCCGTAAATTTGTAACGTGTCAATACTGCATCCTCTGTGAGATTTCCCCAAATGATTAGTTTTGCGCCACACTGTTGAGCAAGTTCAGCCGCATCCTCAAATCGGTCAGGGTATCTGCTATCGCTTTCTTTAATTTGTGCAATTTCGTTAGAAATGGACAGCTTTAGGCTATCTGCCATCAAATTTAAGCGCGTTCGGATGGCTTGATGAACAGGCATTGTTTTATCGGAAAAAGACTTGAAAGGCAAAATTAAGGTATGAAATACTGCTGCTTCTGAAAAAGAAGGACAAAAATCAGGCAAAGCACTGCGTTGTTGATTAATTTGAATGGCTTGTATGGTGAAAAATAGTCCAGTAATCACTGCGATTCCTCCTAAAATGTACATGTACATCGGCGTTTTTTTGATTGCTAGGCGCAGGTACTGTAGTATCTTCTTGTTCTAAATTACCCAAAATTTCTAAAATAGCCTCATTGACTTGATTGATTAGAATTTCTGCATCTTCTGATTTAAGTAAGCCCATGAATTGCTGACGAATAGCGCGTAAATGGCGTGCCTTCACTTGAATAGTATGGTCGTAAAGTGATTTGACGGTACTTCGATTAGCTTCCAAATATTGTAATAGCGTTTCAATAGCAGCCTTAGTGTTGCCATTCGCTAGTAGGTTTTTGACTTGTGTAATAATTTGGACGCGCTCCATTTGTGCCAGCTTTTAAAAGAATCGTTAAACAACTTAGAAATAGATAATCCACGTTATGCGGTTAGCTATTCGTCATTAGCTTTTTGCTTTTGTACTAAGATTTACCTGACTTGGCTTATCCTTTTTCGCAAATTAATCCTGTTTGCATTTCTAATTGACATAGAGAACAATAAAGGTAATTCTTTGCTCCAAATAATTACTTAATGCCTAAGTATGAAGACAGTAAGATTTATAAGAAGTTTTAATCTCAAGCACTGAAGAGGTGGGAAAATAGTTTACTAATCACAAAGTAAAGGAACGAATAGTCTTAACTTATTGGGTAATACTATTCGTTCTTTAGCAATATTTTAACAGTATTTATCGTAAGCCATCTTTAAATTAGCTGCAATAATTTCTGCTGAACGTCCTTCAATATGCAGACGCTCAATAAAATGCACCAATTTACCATCCTTAAATAAAGCAATTGATGGAGAAGATGGTGGATAAGGTAGCAAGTATTGTCGCGCTTTAGCTGTTGCAGCAGCGTCCACACCTGCAAACACCGTGTATAACTTATCTGGCGTTTTGTCGTTGCTCAACGATAGCTTCGCGCCAGGGCGAGCATTCGCAGCCGCACAGCCGCACACAGAATTGACTACTACTAGTGCAGTACCTTCTTTTTGTGCCATCACTTCGTCCACCGCTTCTGGTGTAGTGAGCGGCTCAAAACCATAATTCGTCAAATCCTTTGCCATTGGCATTACAATATCAATCGGATACATTTATCTTAAAGTTTAGACCAATTAATGATTAACAATCCATACCAATACAATTATACAGAAAGGAAAGTTTAGAAATGTAGCTTACATTTGTGTCAACAAATGATGAGTTTTCTATTTAAAGCAGGTAAATTCTGATTTTTTGGTAAGCAGCTTTTAAATTACTAACGAACACGAGGCTAAATTTTTTTAAAAATCAGAGAACTAATCACGAGTGGCAACATACATAAGTGATAATTTATTTTTTGCGAGTGGGGTTTAAAAAAATAAGTTGATGCTTGATTTGGATGATTTGCTTGACTATCAGGTACTTAGCTTATTTATTTACGAAATAATTTTACATTCTATCATAATTTAGTAACATCAACTTCATTAAGCATCCAAAAATACATTAATAAATATGACAAATAAATTGATACTTGAACTGATTTGGTGGATTTTTACTGCATTGGTGGTAGTTGGGTTTTTGTTTCCTATTTACACTACTACTAATATGTACTACTACCGCAATTTGAATATTTTATTTATTGTTGCTTTCATTACTTTGACTAGGTATATTTTTTTGCTCCCTGTCACTTGGTTGAGCTACCAAGAGGTTGTTAAAGTGGTACTGATTTTTTGTTCTCCCGTCCTTGTTTTTCTCTTAGTTCAAGAAGTGAATAGTTTTCAGACTTTTATAGATGAATATGGTTGGGAAGTTATTATCGGTAATTTACCTGTACCCACCTTAGCGTCGCTGTCCAAGTATATTCATGCGGAATTGCTTTTTTTTGGAGTTGGTAGCGTTATTAGTGCTTTTTTATTACCCATTCGCCTGATTGTTTCGATATGGCGCGTCCGTAATTTAGGGAAGGAGTAATAAATATGCTGCTGTTGGGTCTTTAGCTGCTGTTACGCAGTTCTGGGCTATTCGTCAGTTGCTCAAATACAACTATTTGGGATGACCCTTAATTCATAGGCTTTCCATATAAATATGAAAAACCTATGAACAGCGAATGGCGTAACATCAGTTTATTACTTATCGCCAAAATTGGTTGGTCTTAGAAATCAAAAAGAACAAACGACAAATAGGTTATCCTTTTATTCATTCATTGCTGCAATACCTGGTAACACCTTTCCTTCTAAAAATTCTAGCATGGCTCCGCCGCCTGTGGAAACGAAACTTACCGTGTCTGCTAGTCCCATTTGCTTGACTGCTGCTACTGAATCACCACCGCCGATAAGCGAAAAAGCTCCGTGTTGAGTAGCTTGACCCACAAATTCAGCAATGGATTTTGTACCGTGTGCGAAGTTTTCAAATTCAAACACGCCCATTGGTCCATTCCAAAGTATAGTCTTTGAATCTAAAATGACGTTCTTGAAAAGCGTTATTGTTTTTTGGTCCTATATCTAATCCTTCCCAACCATCAGGTATTTCACCAGTCTGCACAAATTCGCTGTTGGCATCGTTGGAAAATGAATCTGCAATTTTGTTATCAATAGGAAGGTAGATTTTTACCCCTTTATCATCTGCTTTTTTCAACAACTCCAGTGTCAATTCCATTTTATCGTCTTCACAAATGGAGTTGCCTATTTTCCCGCCTTGTGCTTTCACAAAAGTGTAAGCCATTCCACCACCGATGATGAGATTATCCACGCGATCCAATAGATTTTCTAGCAACAATAATTTATCAGATCACTTTCGCACCGCCCGTGATAGCAGTCACTGGACGCTCAGGATTATTCATCACGCGGTTGGCATTAGTCACTTCGCTTTCCATCAAAAATCCGAAAGTGCGATTTTCTGGCGTAAAATATTTTGCTACGGTAGCTACAGAAGCGTGTTCGCGGTGCGCAGAGCCAAAGGCATCATTGATATAAATGTCTCCTAGCTTTGCCAATTGCTTAGCAAACTCTTCGTCTGCCTTTTTTTCACCTTTGTAAAAACGGGTATTTTCTAGCAACAGTACCTCGCCTGGCTGTAAAGTAGCTACAATTTTTTCTGTTTCTTCTCCCACAGTTTCTTCTGCGAATTTTACAACCGTATTTAATACGTTAGGCAAATGACCAGCCACATGGCGCATAGTAAAGCGTTCTTTGTCCATCGTGCCGTCTGGCTTCAACTTCTTTTCTGGACGACCTAAATGCGACATCAAAATTGCAGCACCGCCATTTTCCAAGACATGTTTGATAGTTGGGACAGCCGCACGAATGCGCGTATCGTCAGTAATGTTGTAATTGCCATCCAAAGGAACGTTGAAATCCACGCGAATCAACACCTTTTTACCTTTAAAATCTATATTTTCGATTTTCATAAGCGAAGAATTAGTAATTGAGAATCAATGATTGAGAGTGGATGATAAAATGGCTGCATTATTGTTTTGCAGCATCCATTGATTTTAAAAAGGGGTTGAAAATTCATTGATTTTTCAACCCCTTTGAGTAACTAGCCTAACATAGCTATTCTTTGAGCAGCTTCTGCCAAACGAGCCGAGTAGCCTGCTTCGTTATCGTACCAGCTCACTACTTTAATCATGTTTTGATTCACAGCAGTCATCATGGAATCAAAAATGCTAGAGTGTTTGTTGCCAATAATATCCGTAGAAACCAACGGGTCAGTAGAATATTCTAACACGCCTTTCATTGGACCATCTGCCATTGCTTTGAATTTAGCGTTAATTTCTTCTACTGTAGGTACTTTTTCTACCACAATATTCAGTTCTACCATAGAACCTGTAATCACAGGTACTCGGATAGCAATTGCGGAAATTTTGCCTTTGGTACTTGGTACTACCTTTCCAGATGCAGATGCAGCACCAGTTTCAGTAGGTACAATATTCAAAGCAGCTGCTCTTGCTCTGCGCAAATCTTTATGCGGCGCGTCTTGTAAATTTTGGTCTTGCGTGTAAGCGTGGATGGTAGTCATAGAGCCTACTACCACACCCCAGTTGTCGTCAATGATTTTCACGATTGGCGCCATGCAGTTTGTGGTACAAGATGCGTTAGAAAATACGGTTTCGTCTGCCGTAATTTTTTTCGTCATTTACACCCAAAACAATGGTTTCCACATGCGCAGAACCTTTTGAAGGAGCAGAGATAATCACTCTTTTCGCTCCAGCTTGTAGATGTTTTCCTGCATCTTCACGAGAAACGAAACGACCAGTACATTCTAATACCACATCTATATCGTGGTTACTCCAAGGCAATTTTGCTGGGTCTTTTTCTGCCAAAGCGGCAATTTCCTTACCATTTACGATAAGTTTATCCTCTGTGCTTTCTACAGTTCCGTTGAATTTGCCGTGTGCAGAGTCATACTTTAAAAGGTGCGCTAAAGTGTGGTTGTCTGTTAAGTCGTTAATGGCTACAACTTCTACACCTTCCATTTCTACTAGGTTGCGGAAAGTCAATCTTCCGATACGACCGAAGCCGTTGATAGCAATTTTCTTTGCCATAGGTTTGAATGATTTTTAGTCAATGATATTTGCCGCAAATATCGAAAAAAACAGGTGATAAAAACAATTTATAAAATTAATTGGCTTTACAACATCGTCAACGACAAATTGTAACTGATGTTATTTACAACGTGAGCGACATTATCAAAAAGGCGACAAAAAGCAGAAGCGTCGTATATTTTGATAAGTAAGCCGTGTGTAAATAGTAACTTACTTACAAACAGATTTGATATTTTTTTGGTTTGATAAAGTAATGGCGATACGCAAATTTATTGTAGTTTTTCATTGTTTATATGCCTAGTGGCATCGCGTGTAGTTTTCTTATCTAAATTTTTTATTAACGCTTCCGTCAGGTTGATATTGGTTTGGTTGGCGAGACAAATTAGGACAAAGAGTACATCCGCCATTTCGTCAGCCAGGTTTTCTTTAGCCTGTTGGGCCTGTTCAGAAGATTTGAAGGATTGTTCTCCATACAAACGTGCC
>JAAUTG010000285.1 GCA_012031785.1 Saprospiraceae bacterium
TTGCAGCCTGCGCTAACACAGGCACTTTGACGGGCGGAGAAAAAGATACTCGTCCGCCTCAGTTGGATAGCACCCAAACGACTCCTAATTTCCAGACAAATTTTGAGAAACAAACCATCGAACTGACTTTTGATGAATGGATAAAGCTGGAAGATATTGTAAATCAGATTATTGTATCACCGCCTATTGAACCGAGACCTAATATTATTCTTAAAAAGAAAACCGTTCGTATTGAGTTTGAACCTGCTGTTCTGTTCAAAGAAAACGTAACTTATACTATTAATTTTGGCTCATCCATCAAAGACTTTACGGAAGGTAATATACCTGAGGATTTGCGCTTTGTATTTTCTACTGGCGATTATATTGATTCGCTCACGGTCACAGGCGTGGTAAAAGATGTCATTAAAAAAGAACCTGTAAAAGATGTTTTAGTCATGTTGTATGATAACACTGCCGATTCGGTGGTGCGAAAAGAACGACCTTTTTATTTTGCTAAAACAAACAAAGAAGGGCAGTTTCGCATTAGAAATGTACGTGCAGACACTTTCAAAGTATTCGCACTAGAAGACCAAAATCTAAATTATAGATTTGATGCTGCCAATGAGCGAATTGCATTTATGGATACCTTGCTTTATCTCAACGATAGTAGTCGCAATGAGTTGGATTTAGCTCTTTTTCTTGAGGATAGTCCTTTGGAAATCAAGAATAAGAACCAAAAGGTATATGGGATAGTCAAGATTACCTTCAATCAGAAGCCCGAAGATTTGACGTTTCGTTACAAACCACTCCTTCCTACTTTGCTTTTTGAATACGAAAAAGACAGCCTAAATATTTGGTACAACTTGGATACCCTAACCAATTGGTCGCTAATTATAAATCAAGATACACTTTGGAGCGACACTATTGCTTTAGACACCAGTGGTTTTTCGCAATTTCGTAAAACTGCCAAAATTCAAGCTACGAGCATTGTTCCAAATGTAATTACGCAACATCCTATTTTGCCTTTTTCTGTTTTATTCAACCATCCAATACAGAACATAGACTCTGCAAGTATTTTACTTTTAAAAGACACTTTGCGCGAGCGAGTAACCCCTACTCTATCCATAGATACGAAAAAAGCAAGGCGACAGTTGGATGTTCAACATACTTGGACCGCCAATGTTCTGTATGAATTTATCATCCTTCCCAACGCCGTGACAGATATTTTTGGATTATCAAATCGAGATACAATTACCCCAACAATTTATAATTAAAAGATTAGCTGATTACGGGGAATATTTATTTGACTATTAATCAATTGGATAGCACTAAACAGTACATAGTTGAACTCCATGAAGGCGAGAATAATTTACAATATTCTTTCACTTCGAGCGACACAGCCACTTGGAAATACCGTTTAGAGGCAATACGACCCTCTAATTATTTTTACACGTCATCACGGATGACAATAGAAACGGGAAATGGGACAGTGGTAATTACGATTTGAAACGACAAGCAGAGCCTATTTACATCAAAAAATTAGATGCACTACGTCCCAACTGGGACTTAGAAGTCGAAGTTTCGGGAGAAGAAATTAGGAATCGCTAAATAATATCAGGGTACAGATAATACCTAAAATAAAGTTTGTACTTCTTTTTTTATCGCCAATTGTGCTTTTTCAAAACCTAGAGTAGGTTGCGACGCTAGGTAATTCAATAAAGCCGTTGCTAGTTCTTTAGCATTACCACTCGGTTCTATTGTTTCTGCTATGCCTGTAATCACTTGTACTACTTCGTCCCTAGCAAATTGCACAATCTTCCAAAGCGTGTCTGAAACATAAATTTGTTGCGTGGTATTGTGTTCGTACTCTTGCTGAATTGCGATCAACAAAGCATTTTTCAATTGACTATTACTCATGCTTTCGCTGCGCAACCTCAGCAAAAGGTTTGGAATGCTGATGCGCTCACAGTAAAGGGACAAACGCTCGTAGGCTTGCAAACGTAGAGGTAAAGTAGTGTCTATATCTTTATTTTTTAGCTCTAACTGCTTGAGTTGATACTGACTACTCAAATATTGTTTTAGCAGCGTTTGAACTGTAAAGAACACCACTAATGCAGGTACAACAGACTGAATAAGTTGAATAATTACTTCTAACCAAATTGGCATATTCCTTTTTTTTGATGCAACAAAATACTGGTACTTGAGCGCAAAATTAATCGTTTTATAAATTTGTAAAAGTACCGACGTTTATAATCTGTGTCGCAACAACTTTTTATTCGATAAAGTTGTTATCAAGACAATTTCTAAATAGCTTACATTGGGCAATCGGCTAATCGTTTAAGTGCCAAAAATGGTAACTATTGCTGGTAAGCTAATCATAGATGGCAAATTATCTCAGAACATCAAATGGATTAAAGTTACTTGAATTTGGTGACTTGAAGTTTATAAAATAGAAGTAAAAAATTACCTTTGCACAATCCTAAATTGATTTAGCATGATGGCAGATACATTAATGAGTCCAGTGGTTTTGACAGAAGGTGCTGTAAACCAACTCAAAAGAATCATGGAAGAACAGAAAATACCGAACACATACGGACTTAGAGTGGGCGTTAAAGGCGGCGGATGCTCTGGTTTTTCTTACGTGTTGGGCTTCGATGAAAAGAAAGACAGTGATCAATCTTTCGATATACAAGGCATTCACGTATTGATGCAGAAAGCCCATTCATTGTACTTACTTGGAATGGAAATTGACTGGGTAGAAGGTCTGAATAATCGTGGTTTTTCGTTTAATAATCCAAACGCAAAACAAACCTGCGGCTGTGGAACGTCCTTCTCTGCATAGGTTGATTAAGAAATGTGGTAACTGATTCGTGGAATTTCCTCAATTGTGAAGGTTATTCTGCGAATCAGTAAAATCTCTCCATCCATCAGTCGTGCAACATCGTTCTGATAGCACGTTTTTCTCCGTAAAGCACCATAATGTCGCCATCTTCTAATAGGGTTTGAGGGGTAGCCACTCCTTTTACCTGCGGAATATTGCGTTTCACGCCCAATATATTTCTACGTTCCACTTTTTTGATGGTAGTCAATACATTAATATTAAAATCCTGTCTAATTTTAGATTCTTCTAAAGTCAATCCAACATATTTACGCGGCACTTCCACTTCCAAAATTTCATACCCGTCGCAAATGCTAAATGAATCTACAATACCATTCAAAGAAAGTTTAGTTGCCCAACGTTCAGCAGTTTCTTCTTCTGGGTGTACAATTTCATCTACACCTATGGCTTGTAGCACACTTTCGTGTAAAGGAGTAATAGCCCTACTAATCAATCGCTTAACTTTCAAGTTCTTCAACACCGCAGTTGCCATAATATTCGCCCCCTGATTTTCGCCTATTGCTACGATTACAACATCGGTATCTTTAAAAGGTAAACCCGACATGGTGAAGGCATCAGTAGCATCAATACAGATAGTGTGTGAAATTTTTTCTTTATTGGCATCCACTTTTAATCATACTCACATCCACACCAATTACCTCATTACCTTGTTCGGTGAGCTTTTGAGCTAAAGACGAACCAAAATTTCCTAGACCTACTACAATATATTTCATGGAAAAAAGATTGTTAATTTATTAATATATCTTCCGTAGGGTAACGATAGTATTTATACTTTGATTTTGAAAACAAAGCAATCAGAATCGAAAGCATACTTACCCTTCCTACAAACATGACAGCAGTAATAACAAGTTTACCAGCGTCGCTCAAGTTGCCTGTAATCCCTAAACTCAATCCAACAGTACTGTAAGCAGAAAAACATTCAAAAGCAAGGCTCAACAAATCTTTGTCCGCCTCAAAAAAACTAAGTAAAAATATCGCACCACCAAGTATGACTAAAGAAAGCGAAATCGTAGCGAAAGCACGACGAACAGAAGTATCCGAAATTTCTCTGCGATAAATCTCAATCCGCGTCTTTCCTTTTGCAAGGCTGAAAAAATTGAGCGTAGCGATGGCGAAAGTAGTTGTTTTTATTCCGCCGCCAGTAGAAGCTGGGGACGCGCCTATCCACATGAGTAAAAAGTAATCATAAGGGTAGGAAAAGTTAACATTTTCATATCTACACTATTGAATCCAGCGGTTCTTGGAGTTACTGCTCCAAAAAAAGCAGTTACAATCTTTCCGCCTAAAGAGTGCTCGGATAAAGTATTGTTGTACTCAAAAATAAAAAACAATACGGTACCCAACACAATTAAGCTAGTTGTTGTAATCAAAACGATACGAGTACTTAAATTGATAATCCAAGGTATATAAATAATTTTTTGATTGAAGGGGCGCGATAATAATTGATTGTTAATCACATGTTTTAGATACCGATAAATTCCAAATACAATTGGAAAACCTAATCCCCCCAAAATAAATAAACTAGCAATTGTGATGAGCAAAGGATAATTGAAACGAAGCGTTGGGTCATACAAACCACTAGAGAGGGTAGAAAAACCAGCGTTACAAAATGCAGATATCGAATGGAACACAGAAAAAAATAATCTATCATTCAAACTATTAAATGAAGATTGCTGCAAACTGAAGAAAATTAAAAGCGCGCCCAGTCCTTCTACAAGAAACGTAATGAGAATTACATTTTTTAAAGAACTAAACACCTCACTCAATTTGCCAGTATTGTTCATTTCACTAAGTGTTAACTGATTTTCATAGGAAGTAATTCCTCTAAAAAGTAGCTAAAGTAACTCACAAAGGTCATGATTCCCAAACCGCCAATTTCGATGAGTATCATAATGGTAACCTGCCCAAGCCGCGTGAAGTGAAATTCAGTATCTACTACCGTCAATCCTGTCACACAAACTGCACTGGCGGAGGTAAATACTGCATCTATGAAAGATATACCATCTTTAGTGGCATTAGGAAGCATTAAAAATAATGCACCTGCCAATATGATTAATATAAAACTGACAATAAATAATTGAGCAGGGTTTAAAACAGTACGTGTTAGGCTGATGTTAAGTGCAGAAAGCTCTCGCACAAAAATTAAAAATAAGGCTCCATGTAGCCAAATATCATCACCAAACACATAAAATTCTGAAGATTTTTTTAAAACTTGCTGTAAGATAAGAACCAAGAATAATATTACACTGAAAATATCAAACAGTGCCACACTAAGTTTGACTGTTATTCCCCTTGTGGTATATCGGTTGATGATAAAAAAACGCCTACGACTAAGTTGCTAATATAAATAACTTGAAGCGTAGTTGCTCTAAGATTATGTTCAAATCCTACATCATATATAATTGCAACAATGGCGAGTACGCTGAACCCAAAGGGGAGATAACTTCTAAATTGCTTAGAAATCGCTGGTTTAGCTTCAAGGCTTTCGCCAGACCAGTAATTTTTTAAACGTTGTAACAAACTCAAAAAATATTTCATCTGTAATTTTCAGCACAATAATCCTGCAAATATGTGGTCAAACATCCCTCTGTCTGTACTCGTTCCGTAAAATACGATTCCGTTCCTATGATTACATTCCTTTAGTTCAGTTGAAAACGAATAGCTGATTACCCGTTTTCAAGCGTGTTTTCATAAGTTTAATAGAGACATTTAGTTTAAGAAATAGTCACTTAAAAGTCTCATTCTTCAAAAAAGAAATCATATCCCCAAAGGATACTCTGAAAAACACGGTGCTGCACTAACATAAATTCAGTTTCATTCACTAAGGCAAAATAACGTTCCACGTAAGTTTTGTTTACCGCCCTTCCTTGTTGGTCAGTTTCTATTACCGAGTAAGGAATAGGATATAATTTCACTTGTTGAGTTGCTCCAGAAGTAGCTTTTACAGTTATTACACTAAATGGAATGGTTCGTAACACACTATCCTGTTTTGGGTTTCCAGTCTCAAATGCTTCTGCTGCTATTTGTTTAAAACCCACTAAAAATGCTTCAATTTGACCTGCTTTAAGCGGTTTTTGCAAGCGTGGTGTCAATGAATCCAAAGGATTAACCTCATAGTTGCTTCCATTTTTAACTAAACGAAATGATTCTTTAAGTTGCTTAGGATAATCAATACTCACAGATTCAATTGCTTCTGGAGCAAGGGCAAATATGGTTTTGTCACGCCAATCCTCTCCAGAAAGGTTGAAACGAAAACCGCAAATTGCCTTCCCAAGTAGGTAAATGCACCACGTAAGGTTGATTCTCTCCTTCTAAAATCATATAC
>JAAUTG010000286.1 GCA_012031785.1 Saprospiraceae bacterium
CATAGGTCAATTGAATTTCCTTATAACACTTAAATGCTTTTGCAACAATTTCGCATTTTTCTTCAATTATTTGGTTTTTGCCCAAAAACTCCCATCAATGGTATATGTCAAGCCTTTTTGTAATTCAGTTTCAGTAGCAAAGCCAACAAGCGAATTTCCTGACCTAATATTAAAATCAATATCGGGCAAAGGTTCTAAGCCTAAGTTTGGTTTACGGTAATCGGCTTCTACTGTTGCTACGAGTTTAAGGAATAAACGCAGTTTGGCTATTTCTACGGCTTCTTTCATTATGTCCACACCATACAAATTGCGTAGAATAATGCTTTTGTAAATGAAATATTGCAGGTTGGGGTGTTCGGGGCTTTTACCTGTGCCAAGGTTTCTTCAAAAAACTTGTATTTGCCTTTGGGTGCTTCGGCAATAAAGTTTTCCATTCGCTGTATGCAACTTTCATACAATGGTTCCAAAATATTCATAGCTGCAAATAAAAACGCACCTGAGCCACAAGTAGGGTCAATAATGGTAACGTTGTTTAGTGCTTTGTAAAAGTGTTTCAGTAAGTCGGGGTCGTTGGTGTTTTCAATTATATCTTGGGCAAATTGACGAATGTTCAGGTTGTAGGTGATAAAGTCGTTTATTTGCTGAATGTTGCCTTTGTCTATTTTGCTTTTTACTTCGGCATATCGGTTGCGGCGGTCAACTACTTCACGCCAAATTTCGGTTGGTAAAGCGTAATTTATAGCAGCTGGTTTATTCCATTCGGTGCGTTTGCTTACATCGTTTATACCTTGTTCAATTTCTTCGGGCAAAGGTTCTTCTACTCCTTTTTTACAGCATCGTAAATGTATTGGTCGTCACTTTGCTTTACCATGTGCCACAATTCGCCATCGGGGGCAAATGCTTTGGCATGGTTGCGTTTGGTTTCATCGAATAAATACGGCAGAATGCAATTTTTGCTGATGTAGTCGGTAATATCTTCTTTGGTGTAGTAAGCACCCATATTTGCCCTGTCGTTTATATATTTTTCAAAGATGTATCCAATCACATCGGGGTTAATGTCTTTTCCGCTTGCGGCATGTCGGGTATCTAAGTGCCACTCGTATTGGTCGAAGAAATCGAAAAGCCGTTCAAAGGCTTTATCGTCAATATCAATGCTTGAATGTGTTTTTTCCAGTTCATGTTCGTCAAACAAACCACCGTTTAGGTAAGGGATTTTGCCAATTTCAATTTTTACAACTTGGTTTTGTGCAGGTTCGTTTAACCCTTTGTGAAACAATACCAATAAGAAATCACGGTAAAAGGAGTAAAACTTTACTTTCCCTTTTTTCTCTTTGCAGGCATTGAGTTTATCCCTCAAATAGTTTTTATTGTTGTCTAAAAATCCTCTTTTCTGTATAAAATAGCAAAACATTAAACGGTTAAGCATCAGCGAAGCATACCATTCCTGATTTGTTTTTTCTGAAATTCCTTTTATAAAAGCAATAAAAGAGCTGTGTTCCTTTTTAAACTTGTCGTAAAAAGCTTTGGTAACTTTCTCGTTGTTCTGCTGAAAGTTGATACCAACACGGTTTTTTTACGTCCACAATGGTAATTTTATCTTCTTCATCTAACTCAAAGAAGATACCTGCGGCACGTTGAAAAAGCAGTTCAGCATCTTGATTTATGTGCCAGCGGGTTTCTGTAACTTTTGTAGGTTTTCCGGATTGCCTTACAACCAATTGCCAAATTTGTTCGGTTTTCTTGGCATCGAAGAATAAAATAAGATGCTCCTGAAACAGTTTGGTAACTTTAGTTTCAATCTTTTTACGGGTACTGTAATCGGGCAACAATCCGTTGGGCTGCGGATTGCACAATAAAATTTTAAAGCCGCTTTTTTCAGCAACAGCCTGCAAACTATACGTTTCGCTATCAACAACAATGGGTTGAGAGGTTTTATCGTTGTTCCAGCCATATCATTAAACAATTCACGGAAATTGAACGCTTTAATATAGTTGGAAAACTCTTGTTTACTTAATGACATATTCCGTTTAATTGTTAGTTAAGCCCTAATGAGCAAATAATCTGAGGTTCTTTGTTGGTTTGTTCGTCTTCATTAACAATTGCTAATTTATCTTCTTCACGAAGAGAAATAACCAATGCAGCCAACTGGTCGTCTGATATTCCCGTTTTCAATTGACGGTTTAAGGTTTCACGGGCAAATTCTTTTAAAGGATATTTATAAATATCGTCCACCGCTTTTTTCAATGGTTCGTTTACAAACAGTGTTCCTTCAAATTCTTTACAGTAGCGGTCGAGCCGCATATACACACGATATTTCACACCTGTTTTCTTACCAAGCGAGCCACCTGTGTTTTTTTCTTCCTCACGAATGAAGTCAATTCCTCTTTTTTACTAATTCGTGATGATGTTCCAATTTATATTTTGGTTCGGTGTCGGGTGTGCATTGAGCAGCTTTTAGAATGGTATGTTGCGATTGGGTTATAATTATCCCCTTGTTGTCAACCCAAGCCAAGACATCGTTTTCCTCTGATGTTCGGGTGTAAACGATAACGCCTTCCTTTTCGGGGGCTTCATCATTGTGTTTGGTAGCATAAATAACATTCGGCAAATCGGGAATGAGTTTGTTTAGTTCAGGATTTGCATCGGTGGCATTTTTCCAAATCTGATAAGCCAATGAAGCTAAATCCACTTCGGTGTCATCATCTTCACCGTCCAAAATTCCTGATTTCTCGTTATATAGGTCGGCAAGGTTTATGGGGTCGCCATCAAAAAAGGTTTCATCGCTTCCCACTACATTTGCATTTTCTTCAATACGTTGCGTTAATCTTCTTCGTAAATTAATTATAGCTTCAATTCCATCTTCGGGCAAAAATGAATAACAAAGAATTTTTTCTGCCTTTTGTCCAATACGGTCAACACGACCAGCACGTTGAATTAAACGAATGATAGCCCAAGGCAAATCGTAGTTTAAAATGATGTGAGCATCTTGTAAATTTTGTCCTTCACTTAATACATCTGTGGTAATTAATATCCGTAATTCTTGCCCGCTCTTGGCAATCTCGGTTTTTTGGTTGCTATGTGGGCTAAAACGCTGTGCAAAACCTGTTGGATTCTCATCATCACCAGTTACACTTTCTATGTGAGTAACGCCTCTTTTCTTCAACTGTTCGGTTAGATAATAGGCCGTATCGGCAAATTGTGTGAAAACCAAAACTTTCTCTTTACTATGTGTTTTTGTAAGTAATTCGCATAGAGCATTTAACTGCCTATCTTCATCAGGGTTCCAGTCTTTACCAATGGATAACACTTTGATGATTTCTTTGCTATCATTATTAAATTTTGCTGTAACGAATTGGCAAAAACTCACTTCTAATCCAGTCGAAACGGTTTTTATAACTGTCGCTTGCAAAAAGTTCATAGAGTTCTTTTGCTTTTTGCAAATAGGTTTCCTCTTTCAGAATTAGTTTCAAATGATTTTTTTCTTCTCCGTCATTGTCGGTATCACTGTCCTCCAAATAATCATCTAAGTTTTGCGAAATATTTTTGCCGATAGGAATAGGTAAATGATTTTGTGCGGCATAAACAAACACATAGTTTCTTAAAATATGACGGCTAAGTGAAAGTAAAAATGAATATCCGCTACTTTCCAAACGCTTAAATAAATTGGTTCTGCAAAAACCCATTAACCTTCGACCTGCACGACTAAGGTTTTGCATTATTACATCTTCTTCTTTTGTTGGTTTGGTAAGAGGTTTTTCATTCAAATATTGTTGCAGTCCGTATCTCGGCAGTTCCAAATCGTTAATAATGTCAACCACTTTGGTTGAATACATTTTTGCGTATTGGTCTTTCGGGTCTTTCGGGTCAAAAACATATTCAACACGTTTGGGAATACGGTCGGGGAAATATGACTTTGAGCCATCGGCAAAAGTCAAAAATTTTCTTCCGTTGGTTGGGTCGGTTTCAGCATAATTGTTTTTAATGAAACTTCTAGTTCTGCGAACCAAATACAAACGCATCAACTCACGCCAATCGTCAGAAAAATGACTTTTTTCAAAAGCCTTAATACTCCTGATAAATGTTTCTGTATGCTGCGAACTGAATTGTACTTGTCCGCCAATACTTTCAATATATTGTTCTGGACTTATGCCTAAGTCTTTGTCGTCTGAAATAAATAAACGAAGTTGGTTTGATAGGTCTAAATAGGTTTTGTTGTATGGCGTTGCAGAAAGCAAGATTACTTTGCTGTCGTTTTCCTCCAAATATGATTTGATAGCACGATAACGGCTTCCCTGGTCATTGCGTAGGTTATGGCTCTCATCAATTATTACAAGGCGGTAACGTCTTAGATTTGGTAAAGTATTTTGCACTTTACTTTGTGAAATTACCTTTGCTCTCAATTGATATTTGTGAGCATAACCTTCCCACATTTCAACCAAGTTTTTTGGACAAATGATTAAATGTTCCAAAAAGAAATCATCTTCGAAAAGTTTTGCCAATGCTGTTGCTGTTATGGTCTTACCCAAACCAACCACATCGCCAATTACAACACCATCTCGTTTGTGCAAATGATGAGCTGCAACTAAAACAGCTTTTTGTTGGAATTCCAACAATTCTTTTTGAAAAACCTTTGGCAACTTAAATTCATTGATTCCTGCTCTTGCTTCTCTTGATAGGTGATAAGCTATTTTTAGGTAAATATGAAATGGAGAAACAAGTCTGTCGGCAGCCCAAGAATTGTCAATAATTTCAATCAATTCTTCGGTAATATCAATACACCATCGGTCTTTCCAGCGGTCGTCAAACCAAGTTGCCAGCTTGTTGGCAGCATCTTGGTCCATTACGTCAATGTTCAATTCGCCTTGCTTTGCAAGCCCTGCAAGAGTCAAATTACTGCTACCTAAAAAACCAACTACTGGTACTCGTTTGTCGTTGCTGTATGCTAAGTATAATTTGGCATGAAGTGTATATTTCAGATGTAGTTTTACTACTACTTTTTTATCCTTCATTTGTTGGCTCAACTTCCGCAATGCTTTTTCGTCTGCTTCGGTCGGGGTGCCAATTGTCAACTGGTCTTTAAATTCTTGTGCAAGTCGTTTTTTTAGTTTTACTGCTTCGGCTTGGTCAATGATATGGTCTTCGTCCTTTGAAAAATAGTCACGTAAAATATCAACTGGCATTTTTTGCATACCAACCAGTAGTCTGCAAATACGGTGTATATCGTCTTTTCCTTCAAGAACTGTCGAGCCAGATAAATTGTCAATTTTATCTGCAACTTCTTTCCACCCCCTCAAATTAAAATATCCTACACAAAAGTCTGTACGCTCCGATAATTCAAGCGTTTCATTTAGTCCCTTTGTTAAGTGGTTTTCTATGTTGTCGTATATTTTTGGCATAATCTAATTATAAAACTCAAATGTAACAATTTAGCACGGGTGCGTAAGCAAAATTGCAGCTCTTTTGCAAGCTTTGGTTTTGAGCGTCGGCTCGTGGGGCTTGCAAATGTGCTGCAATGTGGGTGGGGTTTCTTTCTTCTTTTTTTGCGGGGGGAAGAAAAAAACAAAATAAATTTCCATCAAATTTGCACTGTCCTGTCAAAAAGCTAAATCCTTTCTATTTTCAATTTATCACTATCGTTTCTGTCTGGTCGTCTGTCTTTTTACACTTGTTGCCAACGTTTTATGGTATGGTGTCGTGCGGGATTACGAGGCGATTTCTAATCAGTTTACACCGACTTATTCTACGAGCCACAAACCTTCGAAAACCTATGAAACCCGCATGCACTATACCATGTGTTAGCGGTTTGATGTTTTTATTTATTCCATTTCGGCAATTTTCCTGTTTGTTCAATAAAGTCTTTTAGCATTTCAACTTGTTCCTTCTTTTGATTGTCTTTACCATTCGTCACATACCAGTAAACGTCAAGAGCATCAGTTTTGTCTTTCAGCAATTGGTAAGTCCAACCTGCTTTTCTCGGGTTTTTATCATAGTGGCCTCCATTTACAATTTCATTAAATAGTCCGCCAGAATCTGAGTACCCGATATAAACCAAGTTAATTTTCCCGTTTCGCAATTCCAATACTTTAAACACGCCATCTTTATCTTTTGGTGCATTACAAACTTTTTCTAAATCTTGGTCTGCTCCAAAAAGAAATGGTCATTGTCTGTATATTTTTCAGGCTCTTG
>JAAUTG010000287.1 GCA_012031785.1 Saprospiraceae bacterium
TGATCAAACTGCTTGGCAATTCCGACAGATTCGAGATCGTCGATTCTCATCCGTTCTGTGCGTTGGACGTGGTTCGGCTGCAGAATCATCGTGTTTTCCGTTTCTTCGTTGACGTAATTGATAAAGTTATTTTGCCACCAGCACCTAAGAAGTAATTATTTACGAAGCTACAAGGTTGACTTTTTGGTCTTTAGCTATTTAGAATTGATAATTAAATAGTTAGAGACCAAAGATTAACTTGGTAGGACAGGCATTTATGGGTTGCTACCATAAGGTTAACATGATTTACGAATAAATAAATTAAACACTTGATAATCAAGTGAATGATTTTACAAACTTCGTAAATCATGTAACTTACAGCAAATACACTACTTCCCTAGTTACCACAAATCCATCAAATCCTTCACTCCAATACTACGCCCTACATTAAAACCCTCGCCGTAAGCAAAACCGCAAGCTCTACCTAAATCTTTAGCTCTGCCACGTATAAAATCTAAAAATCAGCACTAGTAAGTGGGGTTTCTGGTTCATCAGAATTTGGATTGTAAAATTGAGAATCGAATGTAGTGATAAGAGCTATTTTTTGTTCGATATAGTCAGCAATATCCACCACAAAATCAGGTTTGAGGCTGTAATCCTGAATGTAGTGATAAACTGCCTTGGGTCGCCAGCGAATTTGAGGAATTCCCGCGTAATCGTTAGTCTCAATTTTTTGTAACCCTGCTAAAAAACAAGCATCTGCGACTAATTTTGCACCTTTACCATGATCTATATGCCTATCAGTCAGGGCGTTTGCTAAAACAAGGTCTGGTTGATAAGTCCGCAAAATACGAACAATATGGAGCAGATTTTCTGATGAATGCTCAAAAAAGCCATCTGCCATATTCAAATTTTCGCGCACCAAAGCTCCCATTTTTTAGCCGAGCAGCTTCTGCTTCCTCCAACCGCAATGTAGGCGTTCCTCTTGTACCTAATTCGCCTTGAGTTAAATCTATTAAACCAACTGTATAGCCCAATTTAATTTGGCGTAGTAAGGTACCACTACACCCCAACTCTATATCGTCAGGATGTGCGCCGAAAGCAAGAATATTAAGTTTCATAATATAGTTTTAACAAATGTTGGACAACTCGTTCAAATTTCATTATTTTGTCGTTGTTTTAAGCCCTAATTCATATTTCGCAATTCGCTAAGTATTAAATCAATACTTCTAAAATCTGAATCTGCTGTATATTGGTATATTTTCAACTTGATGAAATAGTTGTATTTGGGCAAACAGCGAATAGTTAAAAGCAAATTGCGTGACATAGGATGCTAAGAGAAGTAGTGTTCCAAATTTAATCTTGATTTTCTAAGACAATTTTGTGATTCAATAGTTTTACTAAGCCTCTTGCTTTCGATGCTTTACAGCAATTTATTGCTCTATCAAACATCGTTGTACTCGATTAATTAAAATGATTCTGTTGATTCTAATAACTCTTTGCGTGATTACACGTATAATGAATTTAACTTACGTCATGTTGTAAACATGATGCTTCGCCCAAAAATGAGGATAAAAATTAATGCAGCACTCTTTGAATAGAGCAAGTATTCAAAAATAAAAACACATACATCAATGAAACCGATTCTACTGTATTTTATTAGTTTAATCATCATCGTTTGCGCAAGCTGTGAAGTGCCTAGTAACAACGAAAAACTAGTCGAAATCAAAGCCCCCGATAACTGGTTTTTTGAACAACGGGCTTACCCTTACGATACCCTCCCAATTTACGCCTATACGATAGCTTTGGAGCAAGCGCAGGCAAAGGTTTCGTCAGAATTAGAACAACGTGGCGAAACTTCGTGGCGCTTAGTCGGTCCAACCAATATTGGTGGACGCATTACGGATATTGTACTACATCCAAACAATCCAAATATCATTTTTGCGGGTACTGCTTCGGGTGGTATTTTCAAAACGACCGACAAAGGACAAACTTGGAAATCCGTTTTTGATAAACAAAAGCGACTTTCTATTGGCAGCCTTGCCATGGCAGCCTCCAACACAAAAATTTGTATGCAGGCACAGGGGAAGCGAACGCTTCTGCCTCATCAGGTGCGTTTTTTGGAGATGGTATGTACAAGTCAGAAGATGCTGGACGGTCTTGGCGAAATATCGGCTTGAAAAATCCTATCACATTGGTCGCGTAGTGGTGAATCCAAAGGATGAAAACCATGTGCTTGTAGCTGCCGCAGGATTATTATATGGCAAGAACGAGGAACGAGGTCTTTATCAAACCAAAGATGGTGGGAAAAATTGGGAGAAAATTTTATTTATCAGTGATTCTACTAGTTGTATTGACGTGGCAATACACCCTACCCAACCAAACATTATCTATGCAGCTACTTGGGAGCGCATTCGATACGCAGACCGACGCACCTACGCAGGCGCTACCTCCAGAATATATCGCTCCAAAGATGGTGGAGTTACTTGGGAGCATTTAAAAAATGGCTTACCACCTAGCACTCAAAATACAGGTAGAATAGGAATCGCGCTATCCAATTCTAATCCCAATATTTTATATGCCTCTTTCACTCAAAACCCTGTCACCAATGAGTTTGACGGATTATACAAATCAACCGATGGGGGCAACACTTGGAAAGAAACGAATAGAACGCTTTTAAATGGTATGTATAGCACTTTTGGATGGTATTTTGGACAAGTTAGAATTGACCCTAACGATGCAAATACAGCCTACACCTTAGGCGTAAGCTTATTCCAAACGCAAGATGCTGGCGCGAGATGGACAAGAATTAGTAATACAATTCACGTAGATCAGCACGATTTAGAAGTACATCCAAAAAATTCTAACTTTATTGTCGCAGGTAATGACGGTGGCTTATACCTCTCCGAGGATAGAGGACGTACATGGAGACATAGCAAAAACTTACCTATTACGCAGTTTTATAATTGCGAAGTAGCACAAGCCTCTCCCACTCGCTTCTATGGTGGTACACAGGACAATGGAACTATTATGACGCAAAGTGGTGCGACCAATGATTGGTATGAAATACTAGGTGGCGACGGTTTTCATGTAATTGTTGACCCAGAAATTTCAGATTTTATTTATGCCGAGTATCAATGGGGAAATTTATTTCGCTCCCTAGATGGAGGACGTACTTTTCAATGGTCACTCAATGGCATAGCTACGGACGATAGAAAAAATTGGAATACGCCCATCAAGCTCGACCCAAACAACACTTCTATACTCTACTATGGAACACAAAGGCTTTATCGTTCAACAAATCGTGCTGCCACTTGGCAGGTGATAAGTGAAGACCTAACAAAAGGAGTTAACGTAAACAGTGCAGTAGGTTATGGCACTATTTCCACTATTGCGATATCTCCTGCTAACTCAAACGTGATTTATGTAGGTACAGACGATGGTAATGTACAGGTAACTTTGGATGGAGGTGTTAACTGGGAAATTATTTCCGATAGCCTCCCTAATCGCTTTGTAACTAGCATCGCTACTCATCCTACTGACCAATGGAAAGCCTATGTTACTATTTCTGGCTTCAGAGACAATGATTACTTTGCACATGTTTGGAAAACCGAAAATGCAGGTCAAAGTTGGTCTCCTTTAAATAATGGTTTGCCAGATATACCAGTTAATAAAATACTGATAGACACTAAAGATTTTCAAACCTTATACTTAGCCACAGATTTAGGAGTGTGGTATTCTTTCAATGAAGGCGCACAATGGAGACCGCTTGGCAATGGATTACCTGCGGTGGTAGTGAGTGATTTGGCAATTCATAAAACTAAGCGTACCCTGTTGGCAGCTACTTACGGACGTTCTATTTATGAATATTATTTAGACGAAATGCCACCAAGTCATCCTAATGTAGAAGCTAATACACCGAATTTTTCTGCAAAACAACTATCAAGCCAAAGCACTATTCAAATTGAATTACCGCTTGAAATACCTAGTACAATCGGCTTTGAAGTATTTGATTTAAAAGGAAATAAGGTTGCTCAATATCCCGCAAAGTGGTACGATGTAGGTTCTCACACAGTCGAGATACCTTGTCAAGTAATGACATCTAGCGTTTTGGTAGTCAATATGCAAGCAAAAACTTTTTCTACCTCCAAGCGTTTGCTGTTTTTAAAAAATTAATTGTATCATCCATTTAGAATGAATGATTTAATGAACTACCTCTTCATTGCCTATTTGTCGAGTACGCTTTTTATGACTGGTCTAATTTGGATGGTGCAAGTGGTGCATTATCCCTTAATGGGAATGGTAGGACAAGCACAATTTGTAGAATATGAAGCCCAACATCAGCAGCTCATTAGTTTAATTGTACTGCCAATAATGTTGATAGAGTTAGTAACTGGAGCAATATACACTTTAGGAACAACTCATCTATCTAAAACTTTGCTCTACATTGCTTTCGCCTTACTGATTCTAATTTGGTGCTCCACTTTTTTCTTGCAAGTACCTCTGCATAACAGATTGAGTCAAGGATTTGACATAGTAGCCCACCAAAAACTAGTTCAAACCAATTGGATACGCACTTTATTTTGGACGGTGAAAAGTGGCTTACTACTTGCCTGCATTCGCCATTAGCAGCCTCCATAAAATCGTTTGCTCATAAAAAATAATGAATTAAAATCATTTTTTCCCTTTTGATGCGTTCAGTGGGAACTTTTTCCACTCAGCTTGCGTTGCTGTGATAATAATTCATAAACATCAGCACCAAGTGTTAAAGCAGTCATTAATGTAGCGCAAGTTATTCTACTTACTAGTGCATCGGCTCTTTGACGCTTGAGCGAATAAATAACCACACGGATACGAAGCACCTAAATTCAATGGGCTAAAGTGACTACAAATACATTTCCCTGTCAAAAATGCAAGACCAAATAGGCAAGACAACAGGCTTTTAATCATAAAAACAACTCATTATACCAATACAGGCTTGATTAAAGAATAAAGAGTAAGTATCAGTCTTGGGAAAGTCTGATAAAATTATATTACAATTCAATAATTACTTATACCTTTGCTGCACAGAGGAAATTAGGTTCTTGGAATGTTGCTGCGTAAATACGATTTTTAAGTTACAAAGCACTGTGAATAAATAACTTAAAGATGAAATCTCACAAATTCCGTAATAACTTTCTAAGGACAAGAAATTATTGCAAAAGAGTGGTCAGATAATAAATCAATTCTTGAAACATTGAATAACAACGATATTGATACTTCACGCGATTTTGCCAATAGGCTTATTGTTGAATCGGCCTTTTCCGGATTTCACAAAGCTTCATGGTTGTGTTGTCAGTCTCTCTATAATCCATCTTATGAATTTTCAACTCCTATTTTAAACACCTTAAAAGATATGAATATTCCGGCAACACCGGAAACTGCCGCTGAACTTCTAGTAAAATCTGCTCTTGAGGCGCATCCGGACGCCTGTTGGGTATTAAACACCATTATCCGAAGACATGACAAAGAAAAGGATGCAGAACCGCATTGTTTTTCGGTATTACGCCAACATAATATCGATCCTACAATTGAATACGCCGATTACCTGGGGATGGCTGCTGCGTTGCATGCTCATCCAAAGGCAGCCTGGATTGCCGCTCAGGTTGTCCGTCACACAGATAAATCAGTTAATGCCGGAAGAATGCATTTTCTTGAATCCGTTGGCGTACAACCATCTAATAAACTGTTAGCAGCTTTATATACCATTGCTGCATTGGGAGAAAATAGTGAAGCCGGAGCAATATGCTACAGTTACTTATCAAACGGCGATAATTCCTATATTCCGCTGACAGACATTGTCAAAACACTTGATATATCTACAGAAGAATTCAAAAAATTACTGTGTTCATATCACAATGAAGAATCCGGGAACTGTTGAGCGAATGAAAAAATACTACGAAAATTATGAAACAATAAACCCTCCACAAGATTTATCGAACTCTCAAAAAAGGTTTCATTTATCAAAAGCTTTCAGGATCACATCGAATTTTGTAGAACAAAAGAAACTAATACGTTTTCTTTCAAATCCAACCTATATTACAACTCCGGCGCAATTGAACAACCGGGCATATAATAATGCACCGCGTAAAGACACCATGGCACGGATTGCCTATTTTCTGACTTTCATCTTCTTTTTGCCGGAA